>NZ_JAUBVE010000001.1:159548-173813 GCF_036705715.1 Microcoleus sp. AT3-D2
CACCCATCGCAGATACTCAAAAAATTGTTCCGCAATCAGGGTTAATTGGTTTGGTGGGGGCGGGTTTATTAATATTTACATCATCAATTCCCAGAACTAAAAAACCCGCCCCCACCCATCGCAGATACTCAAAAAATTGTTCCGCAATCAGGGTTAATTGGTTTGGTGGGGGCGGGTTTATTAATATTTTGGATGTGAACCAAAGATTGTTGGTGAACCCGCCCCTACGAGATTTGGTAATACAAGGATAGCTCAAAAATACCAAGATTAGTTAAGGATTAACAGGTAAGCAAATGGTAAAAGTAGAACCAACACCCTCCTGACTTTTTACTGAAATATTGCCGCCCATCATGAGGCAAAAACGCTGGCTGATTGCCAGTCCCAAACCGGTGCCGCCGTACTTGCGGGTGGTGGAAGCGTCTGCTTGGGTAAAGGGTTGGAAAATGTGCTGCAACTGGTCGGGAGTCATCCCAATTCCTGTATCTGTACAATTAATAACTAAAAATTCTTTACTAGCAATTGAAGATTGATAACTTGCCACAGGTTCAGAAGTGTTTTCTGGTCTCGCTTCGCTGCTGTCGCCCGAAATTTTTTCGCGGCTGGCTGTGAGGGTAATTGTACCGTTTTGAGTGAATTTGGCGGCATTGCTCAGCAAATTCAATAAAATCTGCTGCACTTTGGTAATGTCACCGTGCATAGTGCCGATATTGCTAATTTGGTCTAAGTTTAGAGTGTTACCGTTTTTCTCAATTAGCGGCGCGGCAGTAGATGCTACTTCTTCAATCAAGGCGGCGATGTCGAAGGTTTCTAAGTAAAGATCCATGCGACCGGCTTCGATTTTAGAAATGTCGAGAATGTCGTTAATTAGCGATAGCAAGTGTCTGCCGGAAGTGCGAATTTTGTCTAAATCTGGGGTGAGTTCATCGTAACCCAATTCTGCGGTTTCTTCTTGGAGCATTTCGCTGTAGCCGATGATGGCATTCAGAGGTGTTCGCAGTTCGTGGCTCATGTTTGCCAAAAATGCGCTTTTTGCGGTGGAAGCGGCTTCGGCGGCTTCTAGGGCGAGTTGCAAGGCGGATTCAAAGACTTTTCGATCGCTAATATCCTCGACGCTGCCTTCATAGTAGAGTACCTTGCCGTCGGCGTCGCACACTGCACGGGCGCTTTCGGAAATCCAAATTACGCTGCCATCAACACGGTAAACTTGTGACTCAAACCCCGAAACTTCTCCGAATTCTTGCATCACCCGTATAAACTTGTCGCCCTGCTGAGGATTGACGTAAGCTTGCTGTCTGATGTTTGTGAGATTTGATGTCAATTCTTCAGGAGTGGCGTAGCCATAGATGCGGGCTAAAGCTGGATTTACGCTCAAGAAACGACCTTCGGGGGTTCTTTGAAAAATGCCTTCGACGGCATTTTCAAAGATGCTACGATATTTTTGTTCTGCTTGACGCAAAGCGCTTTGTGTACGATCGCGCTCGCTGGCTTCGATCGCCAATGATACCAAATCTGCCAGGGAAGCAGCAAAATTTTGTTCTTCTAATGTCCAGTTGCGAGCAGTTCCCACTTGTTCGATACAGATGACTCCGACTGTTTGTCCTCCCAGCCGCACCGGCGCATCTAAGGTTGATGTAGTACCCATTTGTGCAAAGTAAGATTCCACAAATTCTCTAGTTCTAACATCTGAGAGAGCGTCATCGGCTGCGATCGTCCGGTGTTCTTCCAAAGCTTTACAATAAGTTGGATAGTCTGCTGCTGTCAGTTCGGCACCTTGGGAATGCTGCTGGTTGCTGCTGCTAAATTGGTCGAGACATTGCAGTTTCGATCGGCTTTCGTCATACAACCACGCTGTGGCTCCTTCTGCATCTAGGGTATGAGTGGCCACTTCGGTGATTTGCCTCAAAGCTACTTGCAAATCGCCTCGATACAGCGCTTTATTTCTTGCCAATTCTACCAAAACCGTATTTTGTTTGAGCAATTGTTTTTGCCTTTGGCGTCGCGCCGATTCGGCTCGCTTCTGTTCGGTAATGTCGCGGGCTACCACAATGACGGATTCTTCTGAAAGCGGTGAAATGCTGGCGGCGAAACAAACTTCGCGGTCGTCAATGGTTAAATCGTACTCGATGCTGACAGTTTGCTGAGTATCTAAAGCTGCTCGGATGTGGTTGAGAAAATAGTCTGCTGTAGCTTGCGGCAACACCTCTCCGACTGTTTTGCCAAGTAATTCTTCGGTTGGTTTGTAAAGCAGAGAAAGATTTGTGGGCGCGATTTTTAAATAGCGACCGCTGGCGTCCACAACTATAATTAATTCGTTCATAGCTGCAAACAAAGCCCGCAATTCTGCTTCTGCGGCTTCGAGTTCGGCAGTCCGCTCTGCTACTCGCTGTTCTAAACTAGAGTTGGTTTGTTCAAGGGCAACAAAAGACGATCGCAATTGTCTAGCCATTTGATTGAAAGACTGAGCTAGGAGGCCGAGTTCGTTGATGCCTTTGACTTCGACTTCGCCGTCTAATTCGGAGGAGGTAAAGTCTGAGGATTCGGACATTTTTGTTAAAGCTTTGGAAGCTTCCAGCAATCGGATAATCGGTTTGACAACCCAGCGAGATGTGAAAATTCCGAGGACGATCGCCAGTACGAAGGCAAAAAAGCACAATAAGATAGTTGTGCGAGTGTTGGCGTTAATTTGCTCCATAAAGTCTGCTTCCGGGATTGCGACTACAATCAGCCAATCGAGGCCGCGGCCGTCTTGCAGGGGAGCAACGGTAATGAATTGACGTTTGCCGTCTATCTCGAAGGTAAACTGTCCTTGGCTGTCAATTTGTTTAAAACTACCAAATCGTTGTTGCAAGTATGTGGAAGACGATCGAATTAGCAAATTTTTGCTCTGTGTCGCCAACAGCCGTTTTTGTCCGTCTTGGCCGGTAACAAAGGGCAATTCGTCTGTGGAACTGGCGACTATTTCCCCGCTGCGTTCGATCGCAAAAACTTGTCCTGACCGGCTAATTTTGATGCTTTTAAGAAAATCGCTGATTTGAGAAAGAGTCAGGTCAATTGCCAGTACCCCCTGCAGGCTACCCGTTTGGCTGTAGATGGGCATCACCGGCGTAATGCCGAGCACTGGCGGTGCTGCGAAAACGTAGATAGGAGACCAAGTGGCTTTTCCTGACTGTTTGGCAGCTTTGTACCACGGTCTAGTACGTGGATCGTAGGGGACGGTTTTGATTAGCTCAGTGCGATTTCCTTGGCTATCTAGGCGATAAATTTGGCGGTTTGGAGCGGTTGATTCGTCTCTGATGTATACTAAGTGTTCTGCTTCTCGCTTGAGCAAGACGAATCTGCCCTGTTCGTCGCCATAGTAGATGGTTGTATTTCGATCGCTCAGCTTGGTCTGGTTCCACAAATAGCGCTCTAAGTTGGGGAGGTCTTCCGGGTCTAAGTTTCCAGAGGCGATCGCAGCAGTATTCATTTGCAGGAATAAATGAGACACATCCCCAAAACTGCGGAAATTTTCTTTCGTCCTCGCTGCAACTTCCAAGCTTAACCTCGTAGCAAGGTCATTGACGGCTTTCTGACCGTTGCGAAACGAAAGCCATCCAGTCACGCCGACTGCTACGGAGATTTGCACCACCAGCGGTATCAACAAGACTAGGCTCAGTGACATCTTGGGGGAGCTTTTCATCAGACAACTGCTTAGACTTTTCAATAACATCAATATTCTGACACCTACCAGGTTTGCCTATCGTTTGTCGCTTAAAAGAACCCTCGATATAAGTTACAACGTTGTACACACATAGTGAAGTGGAGTGGTCTGCCACTCAAAACGGGGCTGAGGTTTCCACCGCTACTCTAAAAACTTGTAATATTAATCATGCCATTACTTGCCTGAATGTGGCGATCGCTCTGCAGACTCCCGGTAAAAAAGCCACACCCCGTAAAAAAAGCAACTTTAGGCCCGTGCTCTCCACCCTGATTCTCATCAGTCATTGCCAATTATTCAATTTTTTAATCTACACTTTTAAATCTACAATAAGCTCACTTTCTCCGGGTGGGCATTGTCTTCCTTATGCCTGGTTAATAAAATTTTGATTTTAATTTTTTCTACAGTGCCAGGACAAATGTAAATTCTGTGACAATCGGGTGTTAAAAAATTTGCTATTAATAAGATAAGTCGCCAAAATCCTGTAGCGTAGCGGGGCGTAAGCCATCGACTACAAAGAGGATAATTGAAGCATCTGCATTTCACCAACGCCAGCAAAGTTAAGCGTTTTTGGCTTTTTTGGACGAGCGACATTTTGGCAAAACAATACCTCTGGAGGATGACATGAACTATACATTTGAAATCCTGGGCGTATCTCCAACTTTAACATTTTTTAACCAGCAGCAGGAATTGCTGAAACAACAGCAGCAGTCGGGTGTAGAATACTTGGGAAACTGGAAGTGTACTCTCGATGCGTTTGTGGCATCCGTAGAGACAGTTTCTCCTAACCGCGGCTGGGATGTCGATCGAGTTGTAGACACCGTGATTAGTTTCTGGATGAACAATTCCGATAGCATCCAGTATTGGAGACACAGGCTGCGGGATGCCGGCAGCGAAAACTTGTTAGTAGCCAGAGTAGGCGATATCAAGTCTTTGCAAGCCGCCTTTGAATCGCTGCTGGGCGAATAGAAAAATCGGGAATAGCGAAAAAGTCGATCGACTTTTTCGCAAAAATCAACTCAACTGTCTATTATTCATTCCCAATTCCCCTGATTCGCGACACAGAAGTCGCAGATATAAAATATCTGTTTCTTCCATCCTCCATCATCCACCTGCCATCTGCCTTGAACATCTGCCTTGAACATCTGCCTAATGACTAATGACTAATGACTAATGACTAATGACTAATGACTAATGACTAATGACTAATGACTAATGACTAATGACTGATTTCTTCACAATTCCCAAATATTATGTCTCGTTCCAAAGCCCTGCAATCTTATATTTTTCTCCGCTTGCTTCTGGCACCGCTAATGTTGTGGACAATCACCACAGCAGTATTTTTATTGTTGCGCGCCACTCCGGGCGACCCCATAGATGCCATTCTCGGCTCACGAGCTCCCGCAGCCGCCAAAGCAGCAATGCGAACCCAACTCGGCCTCGACGCACCCCTGTGGGAGCAATATTTAAAATACATGAAAGACTTATTCAGTCTGAACTTGGGAACCTCAATCACCACTCGCGGACAAACCGTGTGGCAAATTATCGGAGACTATTTCCCCGCTACAGTGGAATTAGCAGTTTGTAGCATGGCCATAGCTTTAATTGTCGGCATCAGTATCGGTTCCCTGGCAGCATCCCGCCCCAACACTATTTTCGATGCTGCAGGCCGTTTGTTTGGCATTATCACTTACTCGCTGCCGGCTTTTTGGGCTGGTATGGTTTTGCAATTGATTTTCGCAGTGCAGTTGGGCTGGTTTCCCTTGGGAACTCGCTTTCCCGTGACATTCCCCGCCCCCGAAGGCTACACAGGACTATACACTATTGACAGTCTCCTGAGCGCTAACCCTGCTCAGTTTCTCACATCTTTGCATTATTTGGCTCTTCCGAGTTTGACGTTGGGGATTCTTTTGAGCGGCATTTTCGAGCGGATTGTCAGAGTGAATCTCAAGCAAACTTTGCAAGCAGATTATGTGGAAGCAGCTAGAGCTAGAGGCATTCCCGAATTGCAGATTTTATGGGCTCACGCTCTGAAAAATGCGCTAATTCCGGTGATTACTGTCTTAGGATTGACTTTTGCTGCACTGTTGGGCGGTGCAATTTTAACAGAGGTTACTTTTTCTTGGCCGGGTTTGGCAAATCGCCTTTACGAAGCGATTAGCTTGCGGGATTATCCAACTGTTCAAGGTATTGTGGTGTTTTTTGCAGCAATTGTCGTAATTGCCAGCATTGTAATTGATATTTTGAATGCTTACGTTGACCCGCGAATTCGGTACTAAAAATCTTAAGGAAGAAGGGCAACGGATGCGCGACTGTTGCACTATCGGCTTTTTCTGCCTGTCCTTTGTGCCTGGGCCAGATGTTTTAGCCAGCGGTGGCCCTGTAGAAGCAGTTCTCAAAAAGATCGATCGGCTTTTAGAGTGACGACACTTGGCAGTTTATGGGCAATACTGGAGAAAATAAAATTATACATTTGAGGAAACGCTGATGAGATTATTGCGAACAATCGCCGCTCTATCGGCTGCCTTGACCCCATTGATGGCTGAAGCTGCCTTTAGCCGTCCCATGCCGGGAACAGCCGATTTTCCCAGAGCCTCAAACCCCCAAGTAAATGTGCCGATTTGCTTCATCGAAACTCCAAGCGGCACAACTTTTGATTTAGCCAGTTTGTGCGGCACCAACGCAGATCCCCAAAACACTGCTGCGGGCAATGCTCCTGCAAATAACCGCAATGCAGCCACTCCTCCGCCTCCTCCCCCGAACCCCAACGCCATCACCATCGATGGGGCCGGTACCCCGATAACTACTCCTGCAGGCACGGCAAATCCCAACAATCCCAACAATCTCACTCCGGGGACTTCGCCCGCAGGTACTCCCAATGCTAATCCGGGAACTTCGCCCGCAGCTACTCCCAATGCCAATCCGGGAACTTCACCGAGTACCAATCCCAATAATCTCAATCCGGGAAGTGCGCCCTATATCACTCCCAATAATCCCAGTCTGGGAACTTCGCCGAATACCAATCAGAATAATCTCAATCCGGGAACTTCGCCGAATACCAATCCCAATAATAGTGCGTCTCCCACGGGTGGAACGGCTGGTGACAGCAACAGCGATTTAGTTCCCAATCCCAATCTCAATCTTCCGAGAGTGCCGCCGAGTTCCTTTGGCCCTGGAGGTGTGGCACCGACTAGAGATGCGATTGATGGCCCCCGCCAGTAATCGGTGTAGTGTCAGAACTTTCTTCACAGAAACCGGGTTTCTCGGAAACGTTCTCTTTTTCAGGGATATTTCACCCGCGAGAAAGCCGGAATATTTATTTGCCTGCTTAATATTGATGTCAGGTGCGATCGGCATATTTTGTAGCAGAGTAGCCAAATAAAAGTTAAGCTAAGAACTTGTAGACGCTATCAGCCAAGCACTCTTTTAAAACTGGACAACCAGGTAGAAGCAGTGATAGATAGCTAGCTTTAATCCGTAACAGGATTAGTTATCAGCACAGGTTAAAATTATTACCAAGCGGGTGCTCGCCAGCTCCAAGTTCTCAAGCTAAACCATTCAACAAGCATATTTTTGTTAAGCCTGTGTGGTTGGGAAAGTGCCGGCTGATAACATTAGCAAGACAAAATTAACCCGATTATTCGGAGGCTCTTCATGAGCAAAATATTTGTTTTAATAAATTGGAACAAAATTGCTCTAGACCCGATCCTCTGCGTTGGCGTAGCCCCCGTAGGGGCGGGATTCGCTAACGCACTTGAGGAGGAAATCTAGTGTCAAACTTAGTTCAACGCTTAGAAATAACCGCTCATCCGCAACTAGAAAAATCCCTGGGCTATCGAGGAGATAGTCGCTGGGTAGCTTGGCGCTGGGAGCCCGACATCGACCAACTTATTTCCAGCGACGGCAAAACAGTCGGCACTGGCAATAATATGGCTTGGCTGGTGTTTTTGCAGCACGATTTAGTCGATCCTGCAGTACAAGAGTACAACCTCGGCGAGGGCGATCGCTACTGGCTGCTTTTAGACACCGCAACTAGAAATCTCTACGTCGGCGAAGGGAAAACAGTTCAAAGTCTGCTAGAACAGCCAGAAAGTTTAGGTTTATTGGCTTGTCTCGATGGTGGCAATGCCGATCGACAAACTGGTGAAACTTGGCAGCAAACGCTATCTCAACTAACAGCCAAACCAGTTGTTCGCAACCTCACAAATGCCCTTCCTTTCGGTATAGCGGCTGCTTTGATAGGTGCTTTAGGCATCGGCACCGGATTGTGGGTAGTGCCGGCGGTGCAGCAGAAACTAGCCGAAAAAGCAGCTTTTGTTTCCCCAATTAGTTCTGGCGCCAACTGCGGGCTTGGCGGTTCAGACGATTTTTCAGCTTATATCGGTTCGTCAAGCGGAAATAAAGAACTTCATTTAATAGGCGTTTACGAAGCCAATGCGGATCACAAGAACCGAGATTTGTCTAAAAGTGCGTTAGCGAAGCCCTCGGAGAGGATCGAAGTCAAAGTAGAACGCCGAAACAAGCCCATAATTCTCGCGCTTTCAGCCTACGAACCGGTGCAATGGAACATTACCGCAGAACCGGGCGCAGTAATCGAAAAAATCATTGTTAACGGATACCACAACCAAACTGTTTCAGGAGTTTCGGGAATTCCAATTGAAGAGCACAGCTACGAAGAAACCGGAGACAATCTCGGCGACTTTATCTACAACTGGGGTGCTAACCCTGACAGTTCCAATACTTCTTCCCTCGTGACTAAATTGGAACAGGGAAACCGCACCAGTTTAACTTCTTTTCAAGGATGCTACAGAGGTAAAAACTTTACTATTAATTGAGATCAGTTAGAGAGGGCAACAAGTTAGACAATTTTCGATTTTCGATTGGGAATAACTGATTCGATATGGTTTTGAAAGTTGTTACAGTTCCCTTCTTTTTTTTAACTGGTGTTAAAACCTATCCCTCTAAAATCACAAAACCCGCGTCGGCGGGTTTTTTATTGAGAGTTAAACTTATTTGCATCTCTATGGTATGATATCCGGTGGCGTGATCACCAATTCCCAATTCTCACAATACTAATAGATTTCTTATGAAATACTGGTACGAAACGCTCGCAGTAGCACAGCGAATTTTAATTGAATTAGGGAGGCGGCGGCGCAGCTTAGTCTTGTGGAGTATTTTTCCAGTTTCTATCTTGGTAATTAACGGTTTAATTTTAAAAGAACGCGCTAATCTCAGCACAGCAAAAGCCTTTGAAGTTGCTGCACCTGCAAGCTTAGTAGGAGCGGCTTTATTTTTTAGCTGTCTGGGTGGTAGCGTAGCAACAGTAGTAGCAGAGCGAGAACAGCATACCCTTAAACGCTTGTTTATTTCCCCGCTGAGCGGCACTTCCTACTTTTTAGGAATTTTCCTTGCTCACAGTTGTATCGGCATCGGTCAGGTAATTTTAGTATACACGATCGCCTCTTGTTTAGGAGCGCAATTTCAAGGCTCTATTTTGTTAGGATGTGCGATTATTCTGCTGAGTATTGTATCTTATGTAGGTGTAGGCTTTATTCTCGGCACCCAGTTTGCGAGGCGCACTGAAGATGTCAACTCGCTAGTAGCGGCTTTCGGCGTTCCTTTGTTGATTTTAGGAGGCGCATTTTTGCCTACTTCGCTGTTTCCCAAAAGTCTGCTGGATCTCGCCCAGTACAATCCAATTTATCACATGAACGAAGCGCTGATGGGCGTGTGGGCTGACGGCAAAGATTTGGCTGATATTTCCGAACACTTCTGGTATTTATTCATATTTTCTATTGCCATGATTGCAGGTGGATGGCTTTCTTACCGCAGGATGCTGAGAGTAGAAAGAAGACTTTAAAACTATCTCATTATGTCATAATATGGTTCAGTTAACACTGTTAATTTCCCGGAGATCCCCCTAAATCCCCCTTAAGAAGGGGGACGCAAGAGCAACTTCTTGTCCCCCCCTTTTTAAGGGGGGCTAGGGGGGATCGGTCTTATCTGAACCGTATTGCATTATGTCGTAATTATTC
This sequence comes from Microcoleus sp. AT3-D2, assembly GCF_036705715.1. Taxonomy (NCBI): domain Bacteria; kingdom Bacillati; phylum Cyanobacteriota; class Cyanophyceae; order Oscillatoriales; family Microcoleaceae; genus Microcoleus; species Microcoleus sp. AT3-D2. The sequence goes on from NZ_JAUBVE010000001.1 coordinate 169,281, forward strand.
ATCTCTCTCTCCTCTTCCTCTGCGCCCTCTGCGCTCTCTGCGGTTTAATCGTTCAGAAACAACCGTAAATATATAAAATAATACGGAGAATTAAAGCAGTGCTGCAAATAGAAAAGCTAAATAAGTCTTACGGCGAGCGTTCAGTGCTTAAAGATTTAACACTGCACATCCAAGCTGGAGAAATTTATGGTTTGCTGGGGCCAAACGGGGCGGGCAAAACTACAACTATCAATATTTTATGTAATTTGCTAAATGCCGACAGCGGTCAAGTTTCTATTAATGGCGAACCTGTTTCTGACTCTACAAAATCCTTAATCGGTGTAGCGCCCCAAGAAAATTTGCTTTACAAAAGCCTTAGCTGCGAAGAAAACCTCAACTTTTTTGCTCAAATTTACGGCTTAGAGCGCAAACAGCGGCGCTATCAAGTAAGACACTGTTTGAAAGCAGTTAATTTGACAGATAGAGCTACAAGCCCCGTGGAAACTTTGAGCGGAGGAATGCAGCGCCGTTTGAATATTGCGGTGGCTTTGGTTCACCAGCCTAAATTAGTAATTTTAGATGAACCGACAACGGGTTTAGATATTGAGGCTCGCTACGAAATTTGGGAGTTAATTCAGCGCTTACAATCGGAAGGAATTACAATTTTGCTGACCACTCACTTGTTGGATGAAGCTGAGCGGCTGTGTCACAGAATTGGGATTTTAAAGAATGGCAGTATTGTGGCTGAGGGCAGTTTGGAGGAGTTGCAAAAACTGATTCCTGCTCAAGAGATTATTGTGGTAAAAACCGATGAAGAAGCTGAAGTCATCGCCCGCGGTAAACAATACAGTTTCATCCCCCGCCGCTACGGTAGCGATTTGGCTTTTTGGCTGCCGGAACGTTTAGAATTAAAAGAGATTATTTTGCTGTTCGATGGAATTTCAATTGATTCAATCGCTCGGTATCCGGTGCGATTAGAACATATTTATGTCGAAGTGACTAAACAAACTGTATCCTAATCTGCGTCCATCCGCGTATATCCGCCACCATCTGCAGTAAAAATTCCAGAGTAATTAACAAAGGCGATGTCTAGATTCTAAAGATATCGTCAACCTTAATGCTGTCTGGCAAAATAGCCAATAAAATTCCGCTAAAACAAATAAACCCTCATACCCGCAGCCTCTGTTGGATGCCTAAATTATGTCCTCATGCCAAATATCCGACTTTTCCGACTTTACGATCCGACTTTTCCGACTTTACAGAGGCAGGAGCCCGAAGCAATTATAGAGATAGGGGAAAGCCAACCCACGATGTCTAGATTGTAAAGATATCGTAAACCTGGATGTTGTGTTGCGAAGTGTTAAATAAAAATCTGTTATGAAAGATATGTCTGTGGTATGATAGATTTAAGTTGCATCTAATGTTCTACAAACCCATTCCCCCACGAGGCCAGTGAAAGCCCACTTCATATCAGGACTACCCCGATCGGGATCTACTTTACTGGCAGCATTACTCCGGCAAAATCCCCGGTTTCACAGCGCTATGACTAGCCCAGTGGGGGGATTAGTGGAGAGAATGCTGGAAGCCATGAGCGAAGACAACGAATTTTCCGCGTTCATTTCCCCCGAACAAAAACGGGCGCTGATTATCAGCATCTTTTCGGCTTATTACCACCCGCAAGCCGACAAAGAAATTATCTTCGACACCAATCGCCTGTGGTGCAGCAAATTACCATTAATTCTCGAACTCTTTCCCGAAGCAAAAGTCATTTGCTGTGTCAGGAATATCGCCTGGATTATGGACAGCATCGAGATACTGATTCGGCGCAACGCCTTTGATGTTTCCCGGTTATTTAACAATCCAGCGGAACGGGCTACAGTCTACAGCCGCACCGAAGCATTAAGTCAAGGTTCGCGTTTAGTGGGTTATGCTTATAACGCTCTTAAAGAAGCATTTTATAGCGAACAAAGTGCATCTATTCTACTGGTAGACTACGAACTGTTAACCATAAACCCGACTAAAACAATGTCGCTAATTTATCAATTTCTGGGCGAAGAACTTTTCGAGCATGATTTCGAGAATGTTCAATATCACGAACCAGAATTCGATAAGAGACTACAAACAAAAGGATTGCATCAAGTGCGTGCCAAAGTCGAGTTTAAACCGAGAAAAACAATTTTACCCCCCGATTTGTTCGAGCGGTTTGATGGCTTGTCATTTTGGACAGATGCCGCAAACAGCCGCGCCAGCGCCATTGTCGCGAAAGCCAAATAAACCTCTCGCCCCTTGTTAAGCAGAGCTGTTTGGAATCGTTGTTTCGGGGTAGGGAAACCGCACCGTGCCATTGGTGACAACTTAAGACTAAAACCCTTGAGAAATCTCGTTTATATCCGAGTCCAGATCCCCCTAAATCCCCCTTAAGAAGGGGGACTTTGAGAAGACTCCGGTTCGCCCCGGATAGTCGGGGGACTTTGAGAAGACTCCGATTCCCCCATTAAGAAAGGAGGACTTTGAGAAGACTCCGATTCCCCCCTTAAGAAAGGAGGACTTCGATCCATTTCCGGTCCCCCCCTTCTTAAGGGGGGCTAGGGGGGATCTAGATTTAATAATCAAACAGCAATCTCTGACTGGGTTTGACCTTAAGTAGACACAAACGGGCACGGTGCGGTGTCCTCCGTTGCTTGGATATGACTAATGAGTTCTTCAGTCCTCATAGCGAGGACTTAAGCTTTGAGGCGGGGGTTTCAACCCCTGCCGGAATTGAATGTAAACCATAAATCTCAAGAATTTTAGCAATTATGAACGTACCAACCATGAACAAGCAAATTATTTTCGTAGACTCTTCCGTACAAGATTATCAAAGCCTAATTCAAAACATCGATGCCGCTCAAATTTTCATTTAAAATGAAAATTTGAGCGGCATCGAACAAATTACTAATGCCTTAGCCAATCAAAAAGATATTGAATCTGTACACATCCTTTCTCACGGTAGCGAAGGCAGTTTAAAACTCGGTGCAGATGTACTGAATGGGAATGATATAGAAAATTTCAACACCCAGCTAAAACAGTGGGGAAATGCCTTAACTGAAAATGGCGATATCCTATTATATGGCTGCGACCTAGCCGCCGGGGAAACTGGCAAGAATTTTGTCAAGCGATTGAGTGAACTCACAGGTGGAGATGTCGCCGCATCTAACGACTTAACTGGAAATCAAGCATTAGGTGGCGACTGGGATTTAGAAATAGTAACAGGCGAGATAGAAGCCGCCGTGCCGTTTAATCAGGAGGCGATGAAAGATTATGAATATACACTAGCTAACTTTGATGTCACGGTAGCAACAGATGATGGCACCGGCACTGTAGCAGGCACATTGAGCAAGGCCATTTTAGATGCGAATGCCGCCGCCGGCGATGACAGCATTACTATCCAAACAAATGTCCGATTTACAGGAACTCCTAATGTTCCCATTAACAGCAATATTGCCTTTATTGGTGGCGGTTTCACCGTAAGCGGGGATATCAATAACAACAGCACCAATGATGCGGGTGATGTTCGCCCCTTCTTGGTCAATTCGGGAATCGTCAGTTTCTCCAACATGACCATTTCGGGGGGGCGTGCCCAAGGTGGTAATGGCGGAACTGGTGATACTGCGGGTGGTGCTGCTGCCGGCATGGGTGGCGGTTTGTTCATTTATAACGGCACGGTTGCACTTAATAATACTGCGTTTGCTGGCAATCAGGCAATTGGCGGTAACGGTGGCACTGACGCTTTCCTCTACAGTGGTGGGGGTGGCGGTGGCTTTGGCGGTGGCGGTGCCAATGGTATTCTGTTTGGTCCTGGCGGCAACGGCGGTGCGGGGGGCATCTTTGGCGGTACTGGCGGTGCGGGTGGCGGTACGGGGGGCGGTACGGGAGGCTTCGGCGGCGGCGGCGGTGGCAGCGCGGGCGGTACTGGCGGCGCGGGCGGCGCGGGCGGATTTGGTGGTGGTGGCGGCGCGAGCGGCGTTGGTCCCGGCAATGGGGGCGCGGGTGGCTATGGCGGTGGTGGTGGCAGCAGCCGCTATGCTACCGTCGGTATTGGCGGTTTCGGGGGTGGCAATGCCACAACATTTAGTGGGGCTGCTGTCAGCGGCGGTGGCGGTGCCGGTTTAGGCGGTGCTATCTTCATCCGCCAAGGCTCTTTAACCCTGAATAGCGCCACTTTCAACAACAACTCAGCCACCGGCGGCACGGGTGGCAACACAGGTCAAGGTAAAGGTGGGGCAATATTTGCCATGCAGTCCATCAATGCTGACCCGGTTAATGGCAGTACCCAAGGAATGCCCACTGTGCTACCTACTGTCACCTCATTTGGAGCCACCTTCACCGGCAACAGCGCCCCCGACCAAGCTGGCACTCCAGGTGCTAACACTCCCGCCAACGGTGTCGGCAATAGCCAAGACAATAACGATGTTTACGGTACGATTTTAGGCAACCCCGTCAACCTCTCTGTCAGCAGTAACGCAGGCACCGAAGCCGGAACCACCGCCATCACCGTCACCGCCACCGCATCTC
>NZ_JAUBVE010000001.1:173913-267617 GCF_036705715.1 Microcoleus sp. AT3-D2
ATCAGCAATCCTTCGGCTGGGATAGTGTTGGGAACAAACATCACTCAAAGTATTGCGATTACCGACAACGACTTCCCCAACGTCAACCTCTCTGTCAGCAGTAACGCAGGCACCGAAGCCGGAACCACCGCCATCACCGTCACCGCCACCGCATCTCAAGCAGTTACAGGCCCTCAAACCGTTGACCTAGGCGTAACAGGAACAAATATCACCCCAGGCGACTACAACCTCAGCGGTACAACCATCACCATTCCCACCGGACAAACCACAGGAACAGTAACATTTACCGTTGTCAATGATGTTTTAATTGAAGGCAACGAAACCGCAACTTTAGCTATCAGCAATCCTTCGGCTGGGATAGTGTTGGGAACAAACATCACTCAAAGTATTGCGATTACCGACAACGACTTCCCGAACGTCAACCTCTCAGTTAGCAGTAACGCAGGCACCGAAGCCGGAACCACCGCCATCACCGTCACCGCTACTACCAACGCACCCGTAGCCGGCAACCAAACCGTTGACCTAGCCTTAACTGGAACAGCAACGGCTGCTGATTTCACCGGCACCATTCCCACCCAAATTACCATCGCCGATGGCGCCACCAGCGGACAAGTCACCTTCACCATTAGCGACGACCAAATTGCCGAAATTGACGAAACTGCCACCCTCACCATTAGCAGCCCATCGGCAGGCATTCAATTAGGAACCACTACCACAGGTAGTTTCACCATCACCGACAACGACACTGCTGGCTTTCAAATCCTCCCGATTAGCGGCAATACCAGCGAATTCGGTGGTCAAGCCACTTTTGACATCCGCTTAACCAGCCAACCCACAGCTAATGTCACCATTGGCTTAACCAGCAACAACACAGCCGAAGGAACAGTTTTACCCGCTAACCTCACCTTTAATTCCACCAATTGGAACGTTTACCAAACTGCCACCATCACCGGCGTAGATGATTTAGTGGCTGACGGTGATATTGCCTACCAAATTATCACCGCTGCCGACACCACCACAGCCGACACAAACTATAACAATCTCAACCCAGAAGATGTCAATGTCACCAACACAGACAACGACTCTCCAGGCGTTACCGTCACTCAATCTGCTGGCAGTACCGAAGTAACAGAAGGGGGAATTACCGATTCTTATACCCTACAATTGAACACCCTCCCCACCAGCAATGTTGACATTACCGTGACGGCGGATACTCAAGCAGAAGTTAGCCTAGATGGAACGAATTTTGCTGCCACGCAAATTCTAACCTTCACAAATGTTAATGGTATCACTCCCCAAACTGTCACCGTTCGTGCTGTTGATGACACGCTACCAGAAAACAACCATACCGGTGCACTAACCCACGCGATTACCAACAGTACCGATCCCAATTATCCAACAACATTGGCGATCGGGCCGGTGAATGCACAGATTACCGATAACGATATTACTTACAGCGTTGTCGGCAGTACCGCTAGCATCACTGAGGGAAATAGCGGCACTCAAACGGTAAGTTTCACCGTTACTCGCAGCGGAGAAATTAGCCAAAGTAGCAGCATCGATTTTAGCTTTGGGGGAACCGCAACCAACGGTGCAGATTATAACAACACCAATGTTACCGGAACTGGAGTCACGGCTACTGGCAGTACGATTAGTTTTGCGGCCAATGCTAGCATAGCGACTATTGCGGTGGATATTTTGGGCGATCGAATTGCCGAACCTAACGAAACCCTAGCACTCACTCTGAGCAACGCCACTGCCCCAGGAACTGCTAACATTATTGGTTCTCCAATAACCACCACGATTCAAGACGATGATATTGCGGGAATTTCTATCAATCCCACTGCCGGATTAACAACCACAGAAGCAGGGGGAACGGCTACTTTTACGGTAGTGCTAAATAGCCAGCCTACAGCAGATGTGACGATTGGGACGACTTCGGATAATACGGCTGAAGGTACTGTAGATAAACCGAGTTTAACTTTCACATCAACTAACTGGAATACTCCCCAAACCGTCACTGTCACCGGAGTAGATGACAGCGTAGTAGATGGAAATGTTGCCTATAACATTGTCACTGCTGCTGCTACCAGTACCGATACCAATTACAGCGGTGTTAATGCCGATGATGTCGCAGTTACCAACACTGACAACGACAGCAAAGGCATCACCGTCACTCCGACTGCCGGTTTAACCACTACCGAAGCAGGCGGAACAGCTAATTTTACAGTAGTTCTCAATAGCCAGCCTACAGCAGATGTGACTGTTGGGATGACTTCCGATAAAACGACTGAAGGGACAATAGATAAACCCAGTTTAACTTTCACCTCTGCTAACTGGAATACTCCCCAAACTGTCACCGTTACCGGAGTAGATGACAGTGTAGTAGATGGGAATGTTGCTTACAACATTGTCACTGCACCCGCTACCAGTACCGATACTAATTACAGCGGTGTTAATGCGGATGATGTCGCAGTTACTAATACTGACAATGACAGCAAAGGCATCACCGTCACTCCCAGCAGTGGTTTAACAAGAACTACTGAAGCGGGGGGAACTGCTACTTTTACGGTAGTGCTAAATAGCCAGCCTACAGCAGATGTCAGCATCGGGACGACTTCGGATAATACGGCTGAAGGTACTGTAGATAAACCGAGTTTAACTTTCACATCAACTAACTGGAATACTCCCCAAACCGTCACTGTCACCGGAGTAGATGACAGCGTAGTAGATGGAAATGTTGCCTATAACATTGTCACTGCTGCTGCTACCAGTACCGATACCAATTACAGCGGTGTTAATGCCGATGATGTCGCAGTTACCAACACTGACAACGACAGCAAAGGCATCACCGTCACTCCGACTGCCGGTTTAACCACTACCGAAGCAGGCGGAACAGCTAATTTTACAGTAGTTCTCAATAGCCAGCCTACAGCAGATGTGACTGTTGGGATGACTTCCGATAAAACGACTGAAGGGACAATAGATAAACCCAGTTTAACTTTCACATCGGCTAACTGGAATACTCCCCAAACCGTCACTGTCACCGGAGTAGATGACAGTGTAGTAGATGGGAATGTTGCTTACAACATTGTCACTGCTGCTGCTACCAGTACCGATACTAATTACAGCGGTGTTAATGCCGATGATATCGCAGTTACTAATACTGACAATGACAGCAAAGGCATCACCGTCACTCCTACCAGCGGTTTAACAACCACAGAAGCGGGGGGAACTGCTACTTTTACGGTAGTTCTAAATAGCCAGCCTACAGCAGATGTGACGATTGGGACGACTTCAAATAATACGGCTGAAGGTACTGTAGATAAACCGAGTTTAACTTTCACATCGGCTAACTGGAATACTCCCCAAACCGTCACTGTCACCGGAGTAGATGACAGTGTAGTAGATGGGAATGTTGCTTACAACATTGTCACTGCTGCTGCTACCAGTACCGATACTAATTACAGCGGTGTTAATGCCAACGATGTCGCAGTTACTAATACTGACAATGACACCGAACCCACACCCGCACCCGATCCCGAACCAATCCCTGCGGAAACACCTGCACCAACACCCGCACCCGCGCCCGCACCAATCCCTGCGGAAACACCCGCACCCGCGCCCGCACCAATCCCTGCGGAAACACCTGCACCAACACCCGCACCCGCGCCCGCACCAATCCCTGCGGAAACACCAGCACCAACCCCTGCACCCGCGCCCGCACCAATCCCTGCACCAATCCCTGCACCAACCCCTGCACCAATCCCTGCACCAACCCCTGCACCAACCCCTGCAGAAACACCGACGCCAACACCATCGGTAACGCCAACACCAACAACCAACAACATCCCCAACGACGACTGCATCTGTGACAAAATTGCCTATCCCAATTTAAACCAACCTAACTCAGTTGAAAACACCATACTTGGTGTATCGGGAATTCAACTAGGCACTGCCCAAAACGATGAATTTTTCGGCACTAACAACGGCAATATATTCGATGCCAAATCCGGAAATGATAACTTATATGGTGGAGCCAACAACGACATCTTTAATGGCAATCAAGGCAACGACTTCATCGCCGGAGGCAAAGGTGACGACATCCTCTATGGAGATGAAGGAAACGACATCGTTCTTGGCGAATTGGGCAACGATTTAATCTTCGGAGGCAAAGCCAATGACTTGTTACATGGCCGCGAAGGTAATGACATCATTCTTGGTGATAAAGATGAGGACTTCATCGATGGTGGCAAGGATAATGACACCTTATATGGAGGCAAAGGTAACGACATAATGCTTGGTAGTCTAGGTGATGACTACTTGTTTGGACAGTTAGGTTCCGATACTATCTGCGGCGGTGTAGGTAATGATTTTATCAGCGGTAACGAAGCAGCAGATATTCTGGGAGGATGTGAAGGAAATGATACTCTTTATGGAGGGGAAGATAATGATACTCTCCTGGGGGGAAAAGGCTCTGATATCCTTTACGGAGACTTAGGCAATGATAGTTTGATTGGCGGTAGCGGCAATGATATCTTTGTCTTTAACCCTGGTCAAGGATTTGATATTATCGCTGATTTTACCCTGGGTCAAGACTTGATTGGATTAAGCGGAGGCTTGAGTTTTAGCCAGTTAGCAATCACTCAAAATACTCAGGGAACTCTCATCAAAAATGTCTTGACAGGAGAGGAGTTAGGTGTGATGATTGGAGTGAGTGCGAATGCGATTACATCCGCTAATTTCATGCTGATTTAGGAAAGGAAGGAAAAGTACGATCGCCCATTCGATCAAAAGGGCGATGGCACTTGACCCAAAATCGCACTTGAGAAGCCCGACTTCTCTAAGCCGTCGGGCTTATCGCCTTCACTGCCAACCTTTTCTAAACAGTCTTAGCCCACTCGATCCAAGTTTCCATCGGGCGGAAACCGACTGATTTGTAAAGCTTTGTCGCCCCCGTCAAACTGTCGGCATCGACGCTGAGTTTCGCAGTATTTGCACCCGCCGCTTTTAAGGAGTGCATACCAGCCAGCAGCATCGCTTTTCCTAAACCCATTTTCCGAAACTCGCGCCGCGTACCCAACAATTCAATCCAACCGTCTTTTGTGCCACTGCGGGCGTTTTTTTGGGGTTTTATTTGACAGTCGCAGAAAGCAGCAAATTTGCGTGAAGCGAAGCTATCCCGCAGGGAATCGCCCGAAACAGCAATCAAGTCTAATTCCGGCTGATAATTCGGATCTTGCATCCAATAACGCACGGTTTCCGCAGTTAAATCGTGGTGATTCCAGTGATCGATAAATGACTGGTTGAACATCTCTACCCAAGGTTGGATGTCTTGTTCTCCTAATACATGTGTCAGCGCAAAATCTGCCGGAAATTCCGGTGTGGGTATGGGTTCAGCGAGGGATCGGGCCATTGTCCAAAAATAGCGATCGACCTCAAAGCCCTGTTTCTCTAACAGCCGCATCTCATCTGTTTTATCCTCGCGGCTGTAGGAACGCAATTTTGCCGGCAAATTGCGTTCTTTTCCTACTTCGCGCAGTCGCTTTTCTCCCCACTTAATTATGTCTTTTTCTAAACCTTCGTCTCGTACATTTGGATGCACGTAAAACCAGAGACAAGCGTCTATTTCCTCTGGCGAATCTGGCATATCTAGGAGTGCTAAGCCAATTAGTTTGTAATTACCATCTTCCCACAACTGCACGTCGCGGGCTTGGTCGAGTTTGGGTGCATCCAGTATTAGCTTGAGTTCAGTTGCTGAGACTTCTTCGCCGAGTCTATCTACGGCTTCGCAAGCATCGATCAAATTTGCGATCGCGCACCAGTCAGTTTCGCCCTTGTAGGAGCGTGTTGTCAAGATATTCATAAAAAACTTGCCATCCGTAATTTCGGACTGTTCCTCTTAATTGGTATGGGCAAACAAGTACAGTAATTCAGACATTTTGGACAAACGTCAGTAACAGGCTTTCCGGCCTGTTCCACAAGAAATAAATACTCTTGTGGGGCGGGCACGCGAGCCCGCACCTAAACTGTTTTTAGTATTTGAGAATGGTGTCGATAAAACTCAGAAACCTGTTTATATCACCCAGGCTTTCAGGTTTTATCTCATAGCGCAATCATAAAAATTGGTTTGCCTTTTTGGGCTAGTTTTGTATGTGAGTCTCAGACTGGAGGAGCGCCCAATGTTCGCAAGCAGCCTCCTCAAAGTTATCAAAGCTGGTGCTTGACTAACTGTTGTTTAAATAAATTGGATGAAGCTAAGTAAAGAAGTTGTCACCCCCACTGGGTAGTTGGTTTTTACTTTTGCTCTGTCTTACAATAAATCCTGTTTCAGGGATTTGTTGCTCCTCTTGTTAACTCGCCCGCTTGGGGGAGGGTAGAAGTTGAACCTATTAAAAAGTTGCCTAGTTCAACTATAACCGCTGCGTTTCTTTTTTGCAAGTTTAATGTAATAGAAGTTCTGTTACTATTAACGAGAGCCTGGATTCTGCCGAAGAACCGCGCTTTTAACCGGCCGTAACTGTAGTTTTTATGACTTTTTTTCCGGGCTTTAGTATTTAATTTTATCCAAACGTTAAACTAACGTTAAACTGTTTTTTACAGATTAATATGAGGTAAATATGCTCGACAACCTCGATTTAGATATTTCCCTGGATAAAGAAACCTATGATGCCAAGATAGAAATTTTAATGCAACAGTTGCGATCGCTCCAACTGGCCTGCAGGGAAAAAAAATTGCCCGCAATCATCGTCCTCGAAGGCTGGGCCGCCGCCGGTAAAGGCGCGCTGGTCAAAAAAATGGTGGGGTACATGGACCCGCGGGGGTTTGCCGTCCACCCGATTTGGCCGCCGTCAGATGCAGAAATGGGCTATCCTTTCCTATGGCGGTTTTGGCAGAAACTCCCCGCCCGCGGCAAAATCGGTTTTTTCTACCACAGTTGGTACACTCACATTTTAGAGGACCGATTGTTCGATCGAGTCTCCGAGGCAGAAGTACCGACAGCCATCAGGCAAATCAATGCCTTTGAGCGGCAGATGGTTGATGAGGGCGCGGCAATTGCCAAATTTTGGATTCACTTAAGCAAAAAAGAGCTCAAGCATCGGCTCAAAAAACTAGAAGACGACACTTTACAAGCTTGGCGAGTGCGACCCGAAGATTGGAAACAAGCCAAAAAATACGAAGAATACACAACTTTTGCCGAAGAAATGGTAGCCCAAACCGGCACGGGCCCCGCACCTTGGACGCTAGTAGAAGGCGATTGTCAACGGTGGGCGAGAGTCAAAGTTTTAACGCAAATGGCAGCGACAATTACAGAAGCCTTAGACAGACTGCCGATGCAATCTGCACCCGTAGAATTGCGATCTCAAGAAAGCTTGCAACCTACCGAACCCGACTTGCTGGCCCAAGTAGATTTAACTCAATCGCTGTCGCCCGACGAATACAAACAGCAACTTCGCGAGGAACAAACCCGTTTTGGGAAACTGCAACAAAGCATCTACGAAGAGGAAATCCCCGTGTTAGTCATGTTTGAAGGTTGGGACGCCGCCGGTAAAGGAGGAGCAATCAAACGCTTGACGGACATATTAGACCCCCGCAGTTACATCGTTAATGCCTTTGGGGCGCCGACAGACGAAGAAAAAGCGCATCACTACCTCTGGCGGTTCTGGCGGCGGCTGCCAACTGCCGGTAAAATCAGCATTTGCGATCGCAGTTGGTATGGTAGAGTGCTGGTCGAGCGAGTCGAAGGATTTGCCACCGAACCCGAATGGCGCCGAGCTTATCAGGAAATCAACGAATTTGAGGAGCAACTCACCAGTTTCGGTTGTGTCTTAGTTAAATTCTGGCTGCACATCAGTCCTGACGAGCAACTAAAGCGGTTTACAGAGCGGCAAAACAATCCATTTAAACAATACAAACTCACCGAGGAAGATTGGCGAAATCGGGAAAAGTGGAATTATTATGAAGTGGCGGTGAATCAAATGATTCAGCGCACCAGCACGCCGCTTGCTCCCTGGACGCTAATTGCGGCCGATAACAAGTATTATGCTCGTGTTAAAGTAATTCAAACGGTAACGCAGGCAATTCGGAATCAACTGAAGCGCCGATAAATTGGGATTGGTGAATGGGTAAGAGGTAATGGGGAAAAAAAGCAGGCAGCAGAAAGCAGAGTTGAATTGCCAATTTCACCTGCGGCGTGCTCGATTCATTACCAATTATCAATCAACTATTACCAGTTATCAATTACCAATTAACTGTCAGCAGTCTGTGAATGGAAGTAGCGGGTTTCACCCTGCAACCAATGATTGATAGCTGACCGGAAGCGAGCATCAGGATAAATGCGATCGGACTGCGTTATTAGCGAAAGTTAAAAACCACCGATGCCCGTATTTCCTCCCGCAGCTAAATTCGCGCTCGTTTCCAAAACTTCTGTACTAATTTATGAAGACACAGAATATTGCAAGATGCCAGAACTGTTAGCTCGCATTCTATTTCTATTCCTCCTGTTCTCATTGATCAAATCGTGGTGGGATCAATCAGGGGGCAAAGACAATCCGTTATTAGACCGGCTGCGCGTTTTGCTACTGATCAGCCTTTTGATCCTAGCTTTTTTTGCACCAGACACCCCGGTCGGAGCAGCGATTTTCGGGCTCATAGCCTTCTTCTTTAAGCCGCTGGGTTTTTCCATCACTCTGCTGGTTATTGCATCGGCGCTGATCACGAACGGGGGCATCCGCAACCCGGCGCCGAGAATGATCCTGGCAGCCCTGCTAGTTTTAATTCTTTCGAGTATGCCAGTTGTCGCTTACTGGTTCGCCGAACAAGCAGAACGGGACGCCGCTGCCGCCGTCCGCACAGCTTGCTGCGATGAAACTGCCGCGGCGATAGTTCTCCTGGGCAAGGGAACCACTCAGCCCCACATCCCCAACCGAGTAGCGATTCAACTGACAGATACAGGCAATCGCCTGCCCTATGCTGCCATTTTGTACCGCCAAAAAGTGGCACCGATGGTCATCGTTACCGCTGGCCCCAGACCAGAGTTGGAGGGTTATGTTGGGGAAGCGAAGGATATCGAGACTTTGCTGGCAAACAACATGGGCGTGCCGCGCAGCAGTATCGTGCTCGACGATAACGGCAGCAACATACGCACCAGCGCCCAAGAAGTGAGAAAGATACTCGACAGCCGTGGCGCCCCGCGCAAAGTAATCCTGGTAACATCTGCGATTCAGATGCGCCGTGCCAGCCTCGCTTTTGCGAATATGGGAATCCAGGTGATTCCTAGGGCTACCGACTTCTACACTTTTCAACCCACATCAGGAGGGAGATCCAGTAGACTCCGCTTAGACGCGGGAGATTTTCTCCCCAGTGCAGAAGCTTTGGTAACTACGACGCGAGTATTCGATGAATATTTCGGGTCTTTCTATTACTATTTGCGCGGCTGGCAGGCTCCCAGGGCCTAAAGTGGCGAGTTGCTGGTGTTTTTCTTAGCCAACAGCGACTGCTCCCCAGATTGGTTTAAAATCTGATGAGAATGAGACCTTTGTGGGGAGCTGTTTTTTCTCATTCCGGCGGGGTCACCGACAATCAAGTTTGCCATGACTGCAAACAATACCCAAAAGATAACTGGCTCCCACGGGGATTTTGTGGGCTTTGCTTCTGGGGTTGTGACAGATTCTACGTTGACTTTAATATCTAGTTTGCCTTCAATTTCTTTGCCTTTGAGAACTCCCTCCTTGCACACACCCTTAAAAATCATGGGAGCGGGCTTTGGTGCTTCTGCTTTCGCTTCATCTGCCATTTTTTTATCCTGGTTTTGGTGAATCCGGTTGGATAGTACATTCTTAAAGGTTCGGGGGTTTTCCGGACAGGATTGCACGAACTCTGAAAGAATTAAGTTAAATATGCACCCCGCCCCTTGCTGGGGCTTAAACATAAGAATCTGAAGGCATTTCCAGCTAGTGCTTGTTTGTTTTGGCTAGCAGCGTTGCCTTGATGCTGCTACTTATATATCGGGGTGAAGGGGAGATTTTTATGCAAAGTACAGGTTTTTTATGAAAAATTTATTTGCTACCGGCGGGCCGAAACGTCAATAGCCTGAAGTTCGAGCTTGGTTTATCTCCCCGAAGAAACCCAGTTTCTTTCCGCAGCGGGCCCAAGTGACGCAATTCGGTTAATAAACGGGGTTTCTGGCTCACTATTGCGCCAGGAATGCCAATCTAAAATTTAAAGTGATCGAAATAATCGAGAGTGAAAATCTCCACCAGCCAACTATCTTCCTTGCAACCGGAACAACTGGAAGCTTGGGCAAAAGAGGCAATTAATCGCAGTAAATCTGGTCAAATCCCTGCGTACATACCTCTCCTAGTGCAAGCCGACAGACAAGGGTTTGCAGTGCAAATTCGGGCAATTGACGGTCAATTTTTGAGCTGGGGTAGTATTGCTCAAATATTCCCGCTGATGAGTGTAGTCAAGCCTTTGGTGCTGCTTTATTTGCTGTGCGAATTGGGCGAAAAAACGGTTTTTGACTGCGTTGGCTGCGAGCCTTCGGAACTGCCTTTCAATTCCTTAACTCAACTCGAAATAGACCAAGGGAAGCCGAGAAATCCGATGATTAATAGCGGGGCGATCGCCCTAGCGTCTTTGATTCCTGGTCAAAATGCTGTGTCCCGCTGTCAAAACTTGCTCGATTGGTTCAATCAACAGGCAAACAGTCAGTTATTTGTTGACGAGTTAATGCTCGATTCAGTGAAGACAAATCCGAATCAAAATAATTGGAATCTCGTATTGAAAATGGTAGAATCTGGTTATATTCAAAACGCGGAAATTGCTTTAGAAACCTACAATCGCGTTTGCTGTTTGTCGGGAAATGTGGAGGATTTAACGAAGCTGGGGATGGTTTTGGTAAATAGTGGCGATCGACAAATCGGCGAAAACAGCCGTACAGTCAAAGCACTGATGGCAACTTGCGGTTTGTATGAAGCATCCGCCCGCTTTGCGCTGCGGGTGGGGTTGCCGGCCAAGTCGGGAGTTAGCGGGGCAATGCTGTCGGTTATTCCGGGTCAGGGGGCGATCGGCTTTTACAGTCCGCCCCTCGATAAAGACGGAAATTCTATCGGTGGCTTATTTCTGTTAGAAAAAATAGCTAAAACTTTGCGGCTCAGCGTATTTGATTAGATGAGATTGCACTTTGATTTCCCCTTTAATTACCCCGACTAATTGGGTAAAAAAATTGGTAATTGGTGATGGTAATTGGGTCTAATCAATCCGACATAATATCATAACTAATGACTAATAACTGATGACTAATGACCGATAACTAATGCTTTTCACCCAAAATAGCATAAACCACAGTCTCTTCTTTTTTGCCACGCAATAGAATTGAGCCTACTTTTTGGCCTTCGTAGCGATCGCGCACGTAAGCAAAAGTCCTCGCCGTCACTAACAAATTAAAAGGACTGTTAGAAACAATTTCCTTATTCATCGCCTCCAATCTAGCAGCAACGTTGACAGCATCGCCGATCACAGAATAATTCAAACGCCGGGAACCGCCCACGCTGCCAGCAACTAACTGCCCGGTATGCAAACCGATGCCAAACTTAATTAAAGGTTTGTGTTCACTTCTAAGCTGCTGATTAAGTTGGTGCAGCCGTTCGTGCATCGCAATACAAGCCGCAACTGCATTCAAAGCATCTTGTTGAATTTCTGCATATTCGGTATGGCAAAAAGGCACTCCAAAAACTGCCATAATTGCATCACCGATGTATTTATCTACAACGCCACCGTGATCCATAATACAGTCAGTCATCGCTTCCAAATAATTGTTCAACCAGGTGAGTAAATCTCGCGGTCGCATTTTTTCGGAAATCGAAGTAAAACTACGAATATCCATAAACAGCACCGTTGCTGTAAGTTCTTGAGGTTCCAGTTCTCCCTGTTCAAATATCTCAGCTTTGCGTTGCCAAATAAGCTGAGCAGTCTCTGGATCGACGTGCTTTTCAAATAACCTCATCAACTGCTGCTTTTCGTACTGTTCCCGCAGTTGCAAAGCAGTGCCAGATAAAATGAGGGTGCCGATAGGTGCGGCAATCGGCACCCACCAAAAAAAGAAGCCAAATAACAAAGCAGCAGCCCCAATCCAAATTATAGGCAAACCGAGAGCGATCGCAATTCTCTCTTTAACACCTCGGTTGCCCAGAACCAAAGCGGTAAGCGGGCCAATCCCCAACAATAACAAAATTTCTAGCAGTATCGGCAGCCGCCGTAGCAAGCGTTGATTGAGCAAATTGTCAACCAATGCTGCATATAAATAAACCCCAGCCGTAGTCTTATTGAGAGGTGAAGATATGGGGTCAAAACCGGTAGCAACTATGCCCACTAAAACTAACTTATTAGTCAGAGCATCTGCGGGAATTCTACCTTCTACGACATCAACAAAAGCATAGGTAGGTAGATTTTTAGTTTTTCCCGGCCAGTTAACCCAGACTTTTTTGTCCTGTTTATTTTTGGACTGTGGGATCAATACTGGATTTTGGGGATTAGCAGCATTGTACCTGTGAGTCATTACTAAACCGAAATTAGGAATCCCGTTGAGAAAGATTTTTGACTCGCGGGTAATACCGTCGCTATCGGCTTCTTGGCTGATGTGGCCGACACCTGCGGCGGCTGCTTTTAAAGATGCTACTGGTTCTTCTTTAAGGGTTCTAGGGAGTACAACTTTGCCGTTGGCGGCGATTGCAGCGGCTAAAATATCATCTTTCGGACTTGGATCGAGGAAAAGAATGTCAAAACCAACTGCTGTAGGGGGAGATTTTTTCAGTGCTTCTAGCAGTTGGGCGTAGCGGTTGCGGGGCCAAGGAAATTGACCGTATTCTTGCAAGGAATGCGGTTCGATCGCAATTACCGCAATTCTCTGATCCCATCCGGGATTTGGCAAAATTCCCGATTCTCGAATTTGAAATAGGGTTTTGTATCCCAAATATTCAAGGGGTTTCCACATTCCCAATTGCAGCATGAGTACAGAAATTATACCTACTACTGTCCCTGTCATCCAGGGAGGATTTGTGATTATATATTGCCGCAAGCCGAGCAGTTTATTTTGTTTGAGATTATCAATCCATTCTTGGAACTTCATGCAATTAATTTGAGGCAATCATTGACATTCGAGTCCGACATTGGAGAGGATTTCTATTAATCCTTGCACGAGTCGTATTTTTTTACCCACCCAACCCTCCCCTTATCAAGGGGAGGGAGTAAGAAATTCACAAATGATGCGAGGATTGCTATATAAAGCGTATTCCAGGTTTATGAATTACAACCCGTAAACCTGGTTTCTTTACAGTTCTCGAATTACTGATTCTGTTGCTCTAAACCCGGTTGATCGCGATCTACATCTACATGGAATATGCTGTATCAATTCCGGTTGCACTCCTCTTGATTGTTGACTCTTGACTTTGTATATAAAAACAGAATGGTTGAGTGTTAACTGTTGACTCGATTTGATTATTTCGATGCAATCGGAAACGATATTAGAGGTAGGAATTGTTACCATACCGTAAGGGCGAAGCTTT
The DNA here is from genome assembly GCF_036705715.1 of Microcoleus sp. AT3-D2. Taxonomy (NCBI): domain Bacteria; kingdom Bacillati; phylum Cyanobacteriota; class Cyanophyceae; order Oscillatoriales; family Microcoleaceae; genus Microcoleus; species Microcoleus sp. AT3-D2. Next base: position 187,479 of record NZ_JAUBVE010000001.1, read on the forward strand.
GGGGCAAAGTTTCTTTATTTTGACTAATCTGTTGGGCATCTAAATTGTATTTTTTTGCTGGTTCCCTTGCCCACCCTACAAGAATTGCACCCCTCTTGATTGTAAATTGTAAGATTTAGTTGTGCGTGCGCTTACGGAGTTTCACTGCGAAATACTTCGCCTCTACAGGAAATAATCAACTCAAATAAGACTTACGATCTAACTCACTTCCTCAGAGACAGCGCGCGCATTTTAGTCTGAGCTCGGTGGTTTAGGGAACTGCGAGGCTGTAATGCCGTTCTGTGACTGACGGGCCTCGCACTACGATCTTAAGGCGACGGCTTGGAGGTAAAATTCCTTGGATTTTGAAGTTGCCTTTTCGATCGATCTTAATCTCTTCGTCGTTGACATAAACTGTGTCGATCGGGTTAATTTGACCGCTGAGGCGATAGATATTGCCGCTGAATCTCAACAACCTGCGGACTTTGAGTTGAGCTAGGCGAGGGCTCGCGGAGGGCGCCACGGGCGAGGTTTGAGGGAAAATTGTCGTGGCGTTGCCGCTGTTGACAACTACTTCCGAGTCAGTGTTGCCGGATACTACGACTGCACCTTCAATGGTTTCGACTGCGGTTTTGCCCCCGCCGACGCTGACGCCAAAGGAGGTGCCGCGAACTCCGGCAACACCTTCTGGGGTTTCAACCCTAACTGGGGCAGTTTTGGCAGAACGGGTTTTTTGGGCAATTTGACTGGATTTGCCGAGTCCGCTGAAGGTATTGAGGGCGGCTATTTGGTTCGGCGGGATAATTGTTGAGGTGTTGGCTGCGGGAGTTGCAGCAGCAGTTTTGCCGATCGACAACCTGACTCGCCCCCTGCTAACAAAAATGGCTGTGTCTTTTTCGCCACCTGCACTGCTTGACAAATTGGATATTCTGACTGCGGTTTTTTCGCCAACTTCCACGATGCCGATGTTGTTGTCGATGCCTAAACGGGCTGTGGAATTGCGGCCGGTGATGATTTCGTCTCCGGGGGCAAGTAGCCGATCGCCCACGACCGCTGGCCGCCCTTTAAAACTGACTGTACCGCGAATTTCTTCTATTTCGAGCGATCGCGCGGCCGCTGTTCCCTGGGCGTTTATCGTGTGTGCTGGGGATGGATTCGCCGCCACAGTTGCCGGATTTTTTGGAGAGTTTGAGTCGGTTGGCAGTGCTAGCGGTCGATCAACTGAGATAATTTTAGTAGGGTTAGACGGCTGTTTGGGGGATGGAGAGAGCGGGCTGGCGATCGTCCCACGAAAGGGCGACAGACTCGCCAGCACAGCCAAGGACAAACTTAGGAGCGGAATTTTGGTCGATCGCCCACACGTAAAAATTTTATTCATAATTTCAATTTTGTCATATTGAAGTTCCTCGACTTCCTTTCCTGTATCAGACGGCATACATCCGGAAATCGTTCCATTTTTTATGCCGTAACACAGCAGCAAAAATAAACTTTATCAGCCTGAAAGTTTAGCATTAAAACTTTTTTTTAGGGTCATATTTTAGTAAACTGTTACAACATGGCAGTTTCCTAAACTCTGACCTTCGGAATTTTGTGCCAAGCTGACTCAAAGTGTTCTGCAGCATCAACTTTCGCCGATGTCAACGTTAGAGAGCGCAGATTTCTATATAGCAAACATAAAATTAATTACTGCCTGTGAATGCCTTTTGGCTTCTGCCGGAAGGATGACTAATTGGGGATAAATTCTGTAGTTGTGGCAATTAATAAAAAGATGCTTTTTGCGAAGCAATAAAAAATAATAATCTAAGTGGTGCGGAGGCTCTGCCAGTGGAGCTTGCCGCTGTGGAACATTATGAAGCAAACCTAAGCGAATCAGGGTACACGATCAACCAACTCCGACTAGAATACCGTCTTTTAGGGAAAGTTGGTGGAAATTTCGATGGAAAATCATAGGGAGCGATCGACGGAGGGTGTTGCTGTTCCGAAGTAGACGCCAAACTGTAAAATAAACGGTTGTATATAGGTTATATAGAGCAGGAGAACAATTTCAGTGGCAATAGAAGTAGGTCAGAGAGTGAAGGTGCGCCGTCTCAGAGATCGGATACCTGCAAATATGGTGGGCAAGATAAAGGAGAATCCAGTAGGTACTGTTGACGGATTCAGAATGGTTGACGGTAGCGGAGTAGGCGTGGTTGTCAAGTTTGACGGTTTTGCGACTTGGTTCTTTGAAGATGAGCTAGAACCCGTTTAACAGATGTAGAAGGAAGAAGGAAGAAGGAAGAAGGAAGAAGGAAGAGGAAAAATTTTCCCAATTCTTCCCCTCCCCCACTCTCCGACTCGCCGACTCTCCTCTTCCTCCACTGTCCCCCCTCCCCCACTCTGGCTGAAGGTTGCGCTTAAATGTTAAAGAGTAAGCTTTGGCAGTGAGAACAGAAAATGGCTTTGATTTTGACATTTTTGGGCAAAGGCGGCACTGGCCGCAGTACGATCGCGATCGCAACAGCTAAAAAATATGCGGCTCAAGGCAAGCGAGTTCTGCTGCTCGGCCAAGATCCAGGCCCTGCATTGGGTATTCTGCTAGGGGTTCCCCTGACTCTCAGCCCCCAGGAAATCGCCCCCAACCTCAAAGCAGTTCAGGTGCAAAGCGCGCCACTGCTAGAACGCAGGTGGGACGAAATTAAAGAACTAGAAGCTCAATATGTCCGCACTCCGTTTTTCAAGCAGATTTACGGTCAAGAATTAGGAGTGCTACCGGGAATGGACAGCGCGCTGGCGTTGAACGAACTTCGGGAATACGACGACAGCAAACAATACGATGTAATTGTTTATGACGGCAATGGCGGCATGGATACGCTGCGGATGCTGGGAATGCCGGAAATTCTGAGTTGGTACATCCGCAGGTTCCGTCAAGCTTTGGTAGATTCGGATTTGGGTAAAGCTTTGTCGCCTTTTATTCAACCGGTTGTCAGTACGGTGTTGACTGTGGATTTGTCGGGAGACAATGCTTTTCAATCTACTAAGCAAGTCGATAATCTTTTGGATAAGGGTAAGGAAGCGCTGGCAGATCCGAACCGCACGGCGGCTTTTTTGGTGACGACTGGGGATGCAAGTGCGATCGCAACTGCCCGCTATCTTTGGGGAAGTTCTCAACAAGTTAGTTTGACTGTGGGCGGTGTCATTGTTAATCAAGCACCGGTTACAGAAGCTATTACTGCCGATTTTGAGCCTTTGACGGCTGTTTCGGTTCCGGCGCACAGTGACAATAATTGGCAGCCGCTAATTGATGCTTTGCCAGATTTTTCGGAGGCCGCAAAAGCTCCTAAACCGATTAACATAAACATTGCACAGCGTCAAGTTAGTTTGTTTTTGCCTGGGTTTGACAAGAAAGAAATTAAATTGATTCAATCCGGGCCGGAAGTGACGATCGAAGCGGGCGATCAGCGGCGCAATATTTTGCTGCCTCCGGCGCTGACTGGGAAGTCTGTTACTGGTGCTAAGTTCCTGAATGGTTACTTGATTATTTCTTTTTAGGGTAAGAAAGAAGATCGTTTCTAGTAAGGACTAAAGTCCTTAGTTTCCAGAAAATTATGTGGGGTAGGGAGACGGCAATGCCGCATCTTCCGCGACCTAAGTCAGGACACGGCAGTGCCGTTTCCCTACAATTAATCGAGGGTAGGGAGACGGCATTGTCGTGTCCTCCGTTGCTTATGCTACAATCTCCAACAACACATCACCCACCCAGCCAATGTTCCGACAAATTTGGCAACGCATCCTCAATCTGTGGCGGCAAATTCAGCGACATTTCCGCAAACAACCTGCACCCCCACCGCCAAAGCCAACTCCGATTCGCTCTTTTGGGGAATGCGAACAGAAATTCATGGCACTGTTAGAGGGTGTTGAAGAAGGCTGGAGTCGGGGCGAAATTAAAGGTTTTTTAATCGGCTGCAAAATCAAAGATGCTGAGTGGGAAAACTGGCTGCAAGAATTTGGAGACAGGTTGCTGGTATCGCCGGAAACGCATTTAGAATTGGGTAGGCGAATGGTGCGGCTGGGTGAGATGAATTGCGGGAGAATTAGTGAGGTGGCTGGCAATATCGGCAGGGAAGTGTTGGCTGGGGAGAGTTTGAGTCGGAATCCTGCGGATGATTCATCAGTTATAAGTGAAAATATTGTTACTCGATTGTTAGCAAGGGAGGGTTTGAGTGTTTCTTCTACAGATAATTTATCCGCGAATAACCAACGCGATTCAATCTCGCAGTCAGAAGTTATAGCAAGAGGAATCAGTCAAGAGGCTCTAGAATTATTTAAGCAAGGAGTCGCTCGTGATAATGCAGGAGATTTAGAAGGGGCGATCGCAGCCTACGAAAAAGCCTTAGAAATTGACCCCAAATTCGACAATGCCTGGTGCGGGCTGGGCAATGCCCTAAAGGATTTGGGCCGCAACAGTGAGGCGATCGCAGCCTACGAGAAAGCCTTAGAAATTGACCCCAAATTCCACCAGGCATGGTGCGGGCTGGGCAATGCCCTAAGAGGTTTGGGCCGTAACAGTGAGGCGATCGCAGCCTACGAGACAGCCTTAGAATTTACAGGCGATCAATTGTGGCAAGCTTGGGCAAATCGAGGTTTGGCATTTGTCAACTCAGGGCGCTACATTGAAGCCATTCAAAACTGGGATGAAGGCTTGCAGAAATATCTCCCCAGCAACCGCGACTATCGCCTCGCTTGCGGCAGATTGCACCAGCAAAAAGGCTCTGCCCACTACAAACACGGCAAACAAACAACCACTTATTTTGAATATTTCCACAAAGCCAAAGCCAGCTACGAACAAGCCCGCGAATTCTTGAGATCACCCCTCATCCCCGAAACTTATTTAGAAGTAATGCAAGGCTTAATTACCGTCTGCCGCAGCTTGGGAGATGCCAAAACCACAGAGTACCTTACTGAAGCTACTACGGTGTTAGAAAACTTAATTTTAGACAATCAAACTCACCCCGAAATCAAACTGCGACTCCAGCGCAAGTTTGCCGGACTTTACCAACTAGAAGTCGATATTCTCGTCGAGTCTGGCCACAAGGTAAAAGCACTGGAAAAAGCCGAATTGCGGAAAAACTTTTGCCTGCAATGGATGCGCGCAACTTCACAAAACCGCACGGATAGCCCGACTTATCCCCAAATCCGAGACTTACTGGCAAACAACACCGAAACGGCAATTATTTACTGGCATCTCAGCCCAGTTTCCCTGACTGCTTTTATCATTACCCTAGAAAAGTTTGAAGTCATCTCCACACCAGTCACCGATATATTCGCAAAGCGCAACAGTCAGAGTTTAGAAAAATGGCTGGAAAACTGGAAAACCCACTATCAAAATTACGGCCAAACTACCAGCAAACAGCAAAGCAAAGAATCCCATCCCTGGCGCGAGTCAATGACAGCGCAATTGCAACAACTCGCTGACATACTCAAAATTCCCGAAATTTGTACCCACCTCACCAATATCCAACACTTAATCTTAATTCCCCACCGCGACTTGCACCTCCTCCCCCTAGATTCTCTGTTTTTTCCTCCCTTTTTCGCAGAGTCTTTTACAGATACTCGGCAAATCAAAATCCGCAGGGTTACCCGCCTCCCCAGCGCTCAAATAGCCATCCAACAGCAACAGCAAAACCCCACGAAAATTGCGCCAAATTCACTGTTGATGGTAGAGCACTCACAAGGCAAAAGCGCCTTAAAATTCACCCAAATAGAAGCAGCGGCCATCTGTCAAATTAACCAGACTGAGCGCGCCTCCAATGCAACCACTAAAACCGCAATTATTGAAGCACTAAAAGCCAATAGCGGCATCTTTCATTATACAGGTCACGCCTACCACAACACCGAAAAATCCGAGGCTTCGGCGTTAATATTAGCCAAAGACGAAGAATTGACATTGACCGACATTTTACAGTTAAAACTTGTCAATTATTACCTAGTCTGTCTCAGCGCTTGCGAAACCGGCATCACCAAGAAAGGCGAGTTAATCGATGAATTCGTGGGCATAGCCAGCGGCTTTTTGCCGGAGACTAATTATATTATCAGCACACTGTGGCGAGTGGACGAACGTTCTAGCGCTTTGTTAATGATTTATTTCTACCAGTTATGGAAGCAGGGAATCCAGCCGCCGGAAGCCCTGCAACAAGCAAAAGATTGGCTCAGAGAACTCACGAATGGTAAGCTAGGCGAGTGGTACGCCGGAGAGTTGCTGCCTTTGCTGAGAGAGGCTGAGTTTGACAGTAAAGTTGCTATCCTATTCTTCTTTGAAATGGAAGCCTCGCGCCTGCAAGAAAATTTAGATACAATAGAGGAGAAACCCTACGAGCATCCTTACCACTGGGCTGCATTCAATATCACCGGCAACGGCTAAAATAATATGACTTCTCAAGAATCTACTTCATCAGAATTCGATCAGTTTGCGCCCAAAGCTTTTTTAATCGCCCTCGCGAGATTTGAAGAACCTCTTTCGCCTGAGTTGATAGCTGAAGTGAATGAAGTTGGCGAGGCTTTGGTCGGTGGCGAGTTACAGAAAGCAGATAAACTTATTAGTATAGCTCAAAAAGATGCTGCTTTTGAAAAAGATTTTAAGAAAGCTTATCAGGAATTGCAGAACCTTGACAGGGCGAAGGAAAAAAATAAATTTCTTGGTGAAATAGATCCAAATGCTCCTTTGCGGCAGACTGATGATTATAATAATTTTTTGGCTCCTCCTTTGACTAATTCTAATCCGCAGAGTGTGGCGAGGAGGTTGTTGGGAAAGGCTAGTGATTTGGTTGAACGGGTTTATCGGTTGAGGTTTTAGTCCTCTCGATCCCCCCTAACCCCCCTTAAGAAGGGGGGGACAAGAGTGTTCCAAGTCATGATTTGTAAGAGGGATATAAAAGTGTTCTCAAAGTCAACCCCTACTCCCCTTCTTAAGGGGGATTTAGGGGGATCGAGACTCGACAACAAGCGACATTTATCACATATTTTATGATCAAATTAGTTGACCCTACCCTGAATTTATTTAGCTACACTCTCAAACAAGGGTTGGGTGTCGGCGAACCGGAAACTCGGAAAGTTTACCGCAGATTTTTAGCGAGTTTGTCTGAACAACTGCACAAAAAGCTAAATGTTTCTATTCCCCCGCAACAAAAACAAAAATTTCTGGCGCTACATGAGGAAACAGTAGCCGATTTACCTTTTACAGGAAACCTGAACAACCATCAAGTTAAGGGCCGCTACCGCCGCTGGAATGTTAGCGATAATTACCAACTTTTATTTGATGGCTACGTTGATGATAAGTATCAACCTGACCAAGTTATTAAACTGATTGAAAGTTTGCAATATTTAATTCCCCAACCACCGAAGTTGGAAAATATCGGCAAAACTTGGATGCTTTCGGGTTCGCTGGAATCTGGGACTGATTTGGAAGCGGAAGAACTTGCAAAACAGGTTTACAAGAGTTTGTTTGAAAAAGATGGTTTTTCTCAAGGAAGCGGTCTGTTTTTAGGTGGGAAAGTAGCTGAGTTTTGGGGCGATAAGATTGAGGAGAATTGTCAACTGCTGGTAATTTTGTATCCCGATGAAGCGGCTTGTCAGGAATGGGCTAGGGATTTTTATGTTAATTGGCTGGATTTGCTGTGCTTCCGCCATAAAATTATCTGGGCTTATGAGAACAGTCTACTGTTAAAAGAACGGTTGGTGAGTAATTACAACCAAATTGTGGGGATGAGGAATACTTCTCGACTCAATCTCAAGAAACTGCTGGAGGCGATGGGAAAATTATCGGAGTTTGCGATCGACCTTAATTATTTGGAGTTGCAACATAGTACAATTAATGTTAATCTGGAGAAGTATGAGGCTAAGCTGGCAGAAATTAAAGCCAAGGCTAGACCTACTGATGATTTGAAGTTTTTGCAGGATTTTTGCGATCGGGCTAAACAACACTATCCCAAGCAAATTCAAAAAGATATTGACAATTTTCGTCCTTGTTTGGAAATATTGCGGAGTCTGACTGATACAATTAGAGGTACGGTAGAGATTAGGAAAGCTGAGAGCGATCGCACTTTTCAGACAATAGTCGGTATAGTCGGAGTCGGGCTGTCTACTGCTGGTACTGTAGGTTCTGCGGCTGCCAATTTTAAAACGGAAATCGAAGCAAATCCTACTATCAATACTGCCATAAATACGTTTGTACCAATTTTCGATCCGGGTTCGGGATTGAGGGTAATTATGGGATTTAGTATTTTATCTGGAGTAGCAGCTAGTCTGCTGACAGCGATAATTATAGTAGTATGGCCGCGCATTTTTCGGCGTTAGTTAGGTTGACGACCTAATTGCGATCGCGCCGCACCTCCTTACAAAATAGCGATCGTAGTTGCTAAAATATTAACAAGCAAAGCACTCCCAATCAACGATTATGACTGCCATCCAAGAGCCAACCATTAAAACGACGCCCTTTGACGATTTAATCGCCGATTTCAATAAAATAAGAAGTCTCTACACAGTAGGAGAACCTCTAGAAGCCTTTAAGTTAATCATCGACCAACAAGTGATGATAAGTTTAATTTTAGAAGCTCACTCTAAAATTAGAGAACTATTTCCTACGGAAAGATTAGGCTTGGAAGTGAAAACAGATCCAGAAATTGCCAACTGGCGCTCGCTGTGGATTGCTATCTACACTAAACTCGAAGTCGATGAAGCTTTTGCAAAGTTAAACATCCTTGATGATAGTTGGTGGCTCGAAGCTAAAATAGCTGCCCCCAAAAATGATTTACATATTAGCCTTGAATGGGAGCCAAATGAGATTTGATTGGTCTGAATATTTGAATTTAGCTCAAGAGTTAGCAGCCACGAATAGTGACAGTTCAGCTAACAGGGAAGCCAAGTTGCGATCGGTGATAAGTAGAGCATACTATTCGACATTTTGCCTAGCGCGAAATTACTTGCGCGACATTGAAAAAGACCCAAGACTTTTTCGTAAGAATCGCGATATCAACGAACATCAATATGTAGCAGAAGAATTTATATACCACCCAACTAAAAAGAAAAACATGGTCAAAATAGGTGAAAATTTAAACAGATTGAGAGAACTTAGGAATAAAGCTGATTATGAAGATACTATATTTATTAACTTACAAAAAGAAGCCAGAAATGCGCTAGTGCTAGCTGAGAATATTATTTCAGCGTTAAGTAACTTAACTGAATAATCCGACAAATGGGAATTGAACCCAATAAACTTTAAGGGCAACTCGTGCAAAAACCCGGTTTCTTCAAGAAACCGGGTTTTTTAAGACAATTACCTAACTTTTACCGTTACCGTTTCCATTGCCGCCAGTTGTTAGCAAAACCCGCTTAGCTAAAGGTTCCGGCACTTCTTGCAATCGATCGAACTCCCAATTAAAAAATCCTACTCCCATTGTCTGCGATCGCAATTCTACGATCAAATTCTGCATTTGAGCGATCGGCAAATAAGCAGAAACTGCATCCCATCCCTTCCAGCCTTTTTTACCTTCGTAGCCGAGAATTTGGCCGCGGTGTCCGCTGACCAACTGCAACACCTTTGATGTACACTCGTTCGGAGCGCAAATTTCAACTTTGGCGATCGGCTCCAGCAATGCCGGTTCGCACTTCGCCATTCCCTCCTGCATCGCCAAACGCGCCGCTTGCTTGAAAGCTTGTTCGGAACTGTCCACAGAATGGTAGGAACCGTTCGTCAGCGTCACCGCTACGTCTACCACCGGGAAACCCAGCGGGCCGCGATCCAAATACTCGCGCACTCCCACTTCCACGCCGGGAATGTACTGTTTTGGGACGACGCCGCCGACTATTTTGTCGGTGAAATTGAAGCCTTCTCCGCGAGGCTGCGGTTGAATGTCGAGGTACACGTCGCCAAACTGTCCGTGTCCGCCGCTTTGGTGTTTGTAGCGCCCGTGGATGGAAGATGCAGGTTTGCGGATGGTTTCTTTGTACGGCACTTGCGGTAAGTGAGTTACCATCGGCAAATTATACTTGCGGCGCAACCTTTCTAAGGATACTTTCAGGTGGATTTCCCCTTGACCCCAAAGTATAATTTCGTGAGTGTCGCCGTGCTGTTCCCAGACTAAAGATGGGTCTTCTTCTAGCAATTTAGCTAAAGCGGAGCTCAGCTTAACTTCATCGTTGCGTTTTTCTGGGACGATCGCCAGTGCGTAGACAGGCGGGATGATTTCGGCTTTTGGCAATTCGGACGATCGGTCTAGCGCCAGCGTATCGCCTGTTTTCACGCCTTCTAGCCTTCCCAAAGCCACAATTTCCCCCGCGCTGACGGATTGCAAACTTTGCGTTTGCTGGCCGGTCAAGCGGTACAAACCGTTAACTCGGACGCCGTTCAAATTTGCTCCGTCTGCCAGTGTCCCCCGCCACATTCTCACTAACGATAGTTTGCCTCCCTGTGGCGTGTAATAGGTTTTGAGGATTTGAGCCAGAACTTTGTTTTCACTTTGTATAATGCCGCGGCGATCGGCTGTAGTTTCCGGTGTCGGCGCTTCCCTCAGCAAAGCTTGCAGCAGAGGCCGCACGCCGAAATCTTGTTCGGCGATGCCGATGAATACTGGCACAATTAAATCTGCGCCTAATTCCATCTTTAAATCGCGGGTAATTTCTTCGGCGTCGGGATTGATTTCTTCGAGCAATTCTTCGAGTAAATGGTCGTCAAAATTCGCCAATTCTTCGAGCATTTGCTGCCGCGCTGCGCTTTCTTGTGCTTTGAGGTGTTCTGGAAGCGGGACGGGATCTGCGGCGGCGCCCGGATGGTAGTGGTAAGCTTGTTCGGTTACTAAGTCGATAAAACCGATGATTTGTTCGTTTTTGCCGATCGGATATTGGTGAGGTACGATCGGTCTACTGGAAACGGATTTGAGCGCGTCGATCACCTCGGTGAAGTTGGTGCCGCAAGTAGTTTCGTCTGTGTAAGCTCGATCAATCTTGTTGATGAAAACTAAGTGGGGAATTTCCCAATCGTCGAGGAATTTAAACAGGGGTGCGAGGGTTAAAGTGCGATCGGCAACGGGTTCGCAAACAATTATCGCCGCATCCACACCAATCAGCGCATTGTAAGTTTCTTGGGCAAATTCTACCGAGCCCGGACAGTCGAGAAATGTGAAGCGGACGCCTTGATATTCAGCGGTGGCGGCGTTTACTTCTACGCTCATTTGGCGATCGCGTGCTTCCGGCGCACTATCACCTATTGTGTTGCCATCTTTGACATTTCCTTTGCGGGTAATTGTCCCTGTCACTGACAGCAAACTTTCGAGCAGTGCGGTTTTACCGCTTAAATAAGGGCCAACAATTGCAACGTTCCGCGTGGCCCCAATGACTTTTTCGTTCATAATAGCCTCCAACAGAAAACTTGTTTTCCATTGCTCTTGGTGCAATCAGTCTTATACCATTTTCTAGACTTTTTTTAGGTTAATTTTTATTGCATTTTCGAGCAGTTTCAGATTTTGGTATGATTCTATACTTTTGACGCTAGCGTATTTTGAGTGACGCAAACACAAATTGTAGTTTTTCTTAATATTTGGATTGTTAAACTGCAGATGAACGCGGAGAAAATTCTCGTTCCCAGGCTCTGCCGGGGAAGGCATTTCACTCTTGCTCGGCCTCGATTTTAGCGGTTTTTCGTGTTTAATTCCTCAGCAGTCGCAAACCGCTTGTTCCTGTACGTTTCAATCCCTGATAGGGGTTTAGATTAATTGCGGTAATGGGAACTATTAAAAATGCTCCTGAAGGTGCAGAGTTTCAATCCCTGATAGGGAGTTTGGTTAATTGCGGCTCATAAGCAACGGTTTCTTTTCCAGTGCTTTCCGATTTGTTTCAATCCCTGATAGGGAGTTTGGTTAATTGCGGCTATTTTTATTATTCTTGGGCGCTGCCATATTTCGTTTCAATCCCTGATAGGGAGTTTGGTTAATTGCGGCTCCAGTTTGTCCAGTTTGGTACTGGATAAATTTTGTTTCAATCCCTGATAGGGAGTTTGGTTAATTGCGGCTCGGTTGCTGGACTTGCACGATGGTCAGCAAAGTTTCAATCCCTGATAGGGAGTTTGGTTAATTGCGGCGCTAAAAATAAATTTAATACCAAGTCCCATAATATTTCAATCCCTGATAGGGAGTTTGGTTAATTGCGGCGATTATGCGGTACGCCGCGGTGGTGATGTACAGGTTTCAATCCCTGATAGGGAGTTTGGTTAATTGCGGCTCGTTAGATGTAGCGCGTAGAATTGAAGAAGCAGTTTCAATCCCTGATAGGGAGTTAGGTTAATTGCGGCGATCGAAACAGCGTTTAAAGCTTGATATATTTGTTTCAATCCCTGATAGGGAGTTTGGTTAATTGCGGCAATCAAAATTAAGTGAGTCGATTATATCATGATTGTTTCAATCCCTGATAGGGAGTTAGGTTAATTGCGGCGCAATAAATTCCTGTGTGCATTTTGCTGTTTTCCCAAGTTTCAATCCCTGATAGGGAGTTAGGTTAATTGCGGCTAAAAGTTGGACTACACGACGCAATCAATAATTTTGTGATTGTTTCAATCCCTGATAGGGAGTTAGGTTAATTGCGGCCCCGGTCAACTGGCTTTAGAGTTTCCTAAACCTGAGTTTCAATCCCTGATAGGGAGTTAGGTTAATTGCGGCTAGAAGCTTTAAATGATCGCATTTCCGCCCTCGAGTTTCAATCCCTGATAGGGAGTTAGGTTAATTGCGGCAGGAGTTTTGTCTGAGCCAAGACCTAATAATTTTAGTTTCAATCCCTGATAGGGAGTTAGGTTAATTGCGGCCCAAGTAACCTGTACCGTTACAGTCGGGGCAAGAGTTTCAATCCCTGATAGGGAGTTTGGTTAATTGCGGCTATAGCAGTGATTGACTATTCGTACCATAATTACACGTTTCAATCCCTGATAGGGAGTTTGGTTAATTGCGGCTATCACAAGCAGCTATCAGGAGTGGCAAGCTCTGTTTCAATCCCTGATAGGGAGTTTGGTTAATTGCGGCTGGCTTCAAATTGTTGGCTATCTGATCGCCCCATTGGTTTCAATCCCTGATAGGGAGTTTGGTTAATTGCGGCAGGAAGAATGAGGAAGAATGATGAAGTACCGCGCAGTTTCAATCCCTGATAGGGAGTTTGGTTAATTGCGGCCAAATAGCCGAGCTAGAGGCGAATCAAATCTTGTTTCAATCCCTGATAGGGAGTTTGGTTAATTGCGGCGACAGACAAACGCAAAACTAAATCGGAAACTTAAAGTTTCAATCCCTGATAGGGAGTTTGGTTAATTGCGGCTGCAACCAAACTGCTCAGCAGCGAAATGAAGCTCTAGTTTCAATCCCTGATAGGGAGTTTGGTTAATTGCGGCCCTGTGCTTTTATCACAAAGCTTTCCCATTCATGGTTTCAATCCCTGATAGGGAGTTTGGTTAATTGCGGCGAGTGTTGAAGTTGTTGCCGTGCCTGTTGACGTGTTTCAATCCCTGATAGGGAGTTTGGTTAATTGCGGCCCAATAATTTCGCGCAATTCTCGAAAAAAACTTGGTTTCAATCCCTGATAGGGAGTTTGGTTAATTGCGGCTTAATACTTTTGGCGATTAAGCTTTTCAACTTAGCAGCCAGTTTCAATCCCTGATAGGGAGTTTGGTTAATTGCGGCTTTAGGGCTATATCTGCCAAAATTTCCTGCAAGTTTCAATCCCTGATAGGGAGTTTGGTTAATTGCGGCGTTAGATTGCAAAATAAAGCCAAATGGTATGGTAGAGTTTCAATCCCTGATAGGGAGTTTGGTTAATTGCGGCTGTAGGTATCCCTAGCTTGCGAAGCTTTTGAGAAAGTTTCAATCCCTGATAGGGAGTTTGGTTAATTGCGGCTTGGCTGAGCTGGAACAGGCCAAAAACGATGCTATGTCTGGTTTCAATCCCTGATAGGGAGTTTGGTTAATTGCGGCATTAGCGGTACCTGAATTCTTGTAGTCACCGGCTCGTTTCAATCCCTGATAGGGAGTTTGGTTAATTGCGGCATTTTGGGCGCGTTGAATTTTCAATTTGTCCCAGTTTCAATCCCTGATAGGGAGTTTGGTTAATTGCGGCAAATTCTAACTTGGATTAGTCCAGTCGCTCACTGGTTTCAATCCCTGATAGGGAGTTTGGTTAATTGCGGCTCTCCGACAAAGTGCAACTAGAAAAATTAAATCTTTTTTGTTTCAATCCCTGATAGGGAGTTTGGTTAATTGCGGCGATCGCTGGCTGACTTTCCTCTGCAAGAAGCGAGTTTCAATCCCTGATAGGGAGTTTGGTTAATTGCGGCTTGTCTATATCCTTTAAATCGGGGGGATTTAAAGGGTTTTGGTTTCAATCCCTGATAGGGAGTTTGGTTAATTGCGGCTTTGTTCATCACTAAAATCAGATAAATTGCTGCTGATTGAGTTTCAATCCCTGATAGGGAGTTTGGTTAATTGCGGCTGGTTCAATTAAATTTTCCAATTGCGATCGTTGGGTTTCAATCCCTGATAGGGAGTTTGGTTAATTGCGGCATTTGCTAAGAAAAAGGAATAGCTTTAGTGCTTTGGAGTTTCAATCCCTGATAGGGAGTTTGGTTAATTGCGGCGTTGTCAGGCGCTGCTTTGCTACCGTAATCGGTGTTTCAATCCCTGATAGGGAGTTTGGTTAATTGCGGCCATCTCTCAGTGATGCCATCCCTTTAGCGTCACCCAGTTTCAATCCCTGATAGGGAGTTTGGTTAATTGCGGCCTCCAGTTGCAGCACCCGCCAAACCTAAACCACAAACCCAGTTTCAATCCCTGATAGGGAGTTTGGTTAATTGCGGCTTTGCATTTTGGGTAAAGTAAAACTGTGGTTGCTAGGTTTCAATCCCTGATAGGGAGTTTGGTTAATTGCGGCCTGCTTGAGGCCTCCACTAGAAGGCTGTTTACCGTTTCAATCCCTGATAGGGAGTTTGGTTAATTGCGGCAGCATAGCCCCAAACTCTCTAGCATCATTAACATGTTTCAATCCCTGATAGGGAGTTTGGTTAATTGCGGCTTTAAATTATTAGCAACTGCAAAAGTTTCCAAAGTTTCAATCCCTGATAGGGAGTTTGGTTAATTGCGGCTCACAGTTACCGATCCTGGCCCAGTTCCTCCGCGGTTTCAATCCCTGATAGGGAGTTTGGTTAATTGCGGCATTGATACTTCAAGTTGATTGTTAGTTTGCTTTTCGTTTCAATCCCTGATAGGGAGTTTGGTTAATTGCGGCGGTCGCAAATGCGTCGGCAACCACCAAGGAACTTCGTTTCAATCCCTGATAGGGAGTTTGGTTAATTGCGGCCGAATGAGAGAGCCTCACCGAAATCGAAGTAGGGGTTTCAATCCCTGATAGGGAGTTTGGTTAATTGCGGCTGTCAGGGATTCCTATCAATCTGCCCCCCAATAGTTTCAATCCCTGATAGGGAGTTTGGTTAATTGCGGCAAAGGTGTCTGCCTTTGGTTGAGAGAGAACCACGTGTTTCAATCCCTGATAGGGAGTTTGGTTAATTGCGGCTTTACCTCCTTTCTTAATTCCTCGGTAGCTAATCGTTTCAATCCCTGATAGGGAGTTTGGTTAATTGCGGCCCTTCTCGTTTCGTGTACCGTCGCAAATTCCCGTTGTTTCAATCCCTGATAGGGAGTTTGGTTAATTGCGGCTTAAGGCGAGTAATCCTACGATTCCAATTTGTTGTCGTTTCAATCCCTGATAGGGAGTTTGGTTAATTGCGGCTCAGCCTTGGCACCGGGGGAGAGGTGCCGCAGTAGTTTCAATCCCTGATAGGGAGTTTGGTTAATTGCGGCGCACAATGGAGCAAAATGCACCGAAATCACTGCGAGGATATGGTTTCAATCCCTGATAGGGAGTTTGGTTAATTGCGGCAATGATGTAAATATTCTGCAAGGTATTCTGAAGGTTTCAATCCCTGATAGGGAGTTTGGTTAATTGCGGCTTTGGAATCTCATTTTTAAGCAGGTACTTTTTGTTGTTTCAATCCCTGATAGGGAGTTTGGTTAATTGCGGCAGAATTGGAATTTACAAAAGATTAAATGTGTTAGGGTTTCAATCCCTGATAGGGAGTTTGGTTAATTGCGGCCTAAGCCATTGCTACCAGGGAGATTCGCAGAAGGTGCACCGTAGTTTCAATCCCTGATAGGGAGTTTGGTTAATTGCGGCATTCCGTTAAGTGGCACGGCTGATAAAATTATTCGTTTCAATCCCTGATAGGGAGTTTGGTTAATTGCGGCAAGCTCGACTTCCTCTGCCATTTTGCAGACTGGAGTTTCAATCCCTGATAGGGAGTTTGGTTAATTGCGGCAATTTGCTAATTCTTCCTCGGCTTCATCAGTTTGTTTCAATCCCTGATAGGGAGTTTGGTTAATTGCGGCTCTGGTTCTGCTGGTTCACCCGGTTCCGCGGGCTCGTTTCAATCCCTGATAGGGAGTTTGGTTAATTGCGGCCGGAGGAACTGAACAGATTGCCCCAAAGTACAGGTTTCAATCCCTGATAGGGAGTTTGGTTAATTGCGGCGCGAAGAGAACGAGCGACAAATTGATTTAAATCAAGTTTCAATCCCTGATAGGGAGTTTGGTTAATTGCGGCTTTAGCCAGCAATCCGCATGATCACCGCTTCCATGTAGTTTCAATCCCTGATAGGGAGTTTGGTTAATTGCGGCCTCGATCGCGGTTCCGGCTGATTGATTCCACAATCTCCCCCCAAGTTTCAATCCCTGATAGGGAGTTTGGTTAATTGCGGCTACTAAAGCTTGTTGCAGGCTAGGCAAAGCTAGTTTCAATCCCTGATAGGGAGTTTGGTTAATTGCGGCTATTGGAAAAACTTAGTGATTTAGTAGTGTTACGTTTCAATCCCTGATAGGGAGTTTGGTTAATTGCGGCCTGTGGCCCGATAATCAACCAAGCCTCCTCAGTCTGTTTCAATCCCTGATAGGGAGTTTGGTTAATTGCGGCTCAAAGGTGAACCAAGAAGGTAGACTTGTTGGTGTTTGTTTCAATCCCTGATAGGGAGTTTGGTTAATTGCGGCCGGATGCGATCGCGTACAGAGCGTCTAGCATTCCATCGTTTCAATCCCTGATAGGGAGTTTGGTTAATTGCGGCCCGTCAAGAATGCGATGGGCGCTGGTGGGCGTGGGTAGTTTCAATCCCTGATAGGGAGTTTGGTTAATTGCGGCATATTTTGCTATCTGGCGAGATGCAGAGTGGAGCTTTGTTTCAATCCCTGATAGGGAGTTTGGTTAATTGCGGCCCGACTGGATCTCTTGCAGTGCGATCGCCACTTCCTCGTTTCAATCCCTGATAGGGAGTTTGGTTAATTGCGGCCTGTCAGTGCGTCAGTTGGGTCGCCAATATAAGTTTCAATCCCTGATAGGGAGTTTGGTTAATTGCGGCTAAGATGCAGGAATACCCATTGCTGTTAGCCGTTGATTGTTTCAATCCCTGATAGGGAGTTTGGTTAATTGCGGCGCGCTGCAATAGTCCCTTTAAGTGAGTATATCAGGTTTCAATCCCTGATAGGGAGTTTGGTTAATTGCGGCAAAATTGGGTGTGACAGTTCCACATTTACCCCTGTGTTTCAATCCCTGATAGGGAGTTTGGTTAATTGCGGCCTTGAATTTGTTTCGGTAAGTAACAAATCAGTGTTTCAATCCCTGATAGGGAGTTTGGTTAATTGCGGCACTTCTTTAGTGGTCGCGTATTGAGCAGTTGCAACTGGTTTCAATCCCTGATAGGGAGTTTGGTTAATTGCGGCCCTGGTTTGTGCGTGAGATTGATGTAGAGTATGTTTCAATCCCTGATAGGGAGTTTGGTTAATTGCGGCTTCCTACGCTCCAGCAAGCGATTGTAGGCACAACCGTTTCAATCCCTGATAGGGAGTTTGGTTAATTGCGGCATTGCCGTATCAATTAAGAGTTGTTTTCTGATACGTCTTTGTTTCAATCCCTGATAGGGAGTTTGGTTAATTGCGGCCTATCTCATCTTCGTAAGCGCCAGCCTGCATCAAACCGGTTTCAATCCCTGATAGGGAGTTTGGTTAATTGCGGCGTACGATCGCTTAGATAAAAAGCGCTGAAAAAGCTTGTTTCAATCCCTGATAGGGAGTTTGGTTAATTGCGGCTTATACCAGTGCCAACTTTCCCAGAACCACCTTTGTTTCAATCCCTGATAGGGAGTTTGGTTAATTGCGGCTTAAACTAGGTGGCATCGGATTAGGAGCAATGCTTCCGTTTCAATCCCTGATAGGGAGTTTGGTTAATTGCGGCGTTTGTAAAGAGTTTTATTCCGTCGTCTCTACTCCTGTTTCAATCCCTGATAGGGAGTTTGGTTAATTGCGGCATTACTTTTACTTGGCGGGGAATGCCAAAATTTAAATCGTCGGTTTCAATCCCTGATAGGGAGTTTGGTTAATTGCGGCGCTGCAACACAGGCGATTGGTCTAGCAATGCTTGTTTCAATCCCTGATAGGGAGTTTGGTTAATTGCGGCTCATTTGTGCAATTTTTTTATCGTCGGTATATCCTTTGCGTTTCAATCCCTGATAGGGAGTTTGGTTAATTGCGGCTGTATGCAGCACTAGACAAAGATGAAGCTGTAAGTTTCAATCCCTGATAGGGAGTTTGGTTAATTGCGGCTCGACCAAGGAACAACTTAAGCAACAAATTTACCGTTTCAATCCCTGATAGGGAGTTTGGTTAATTGCGGCGGATTCTGCAACTCCCCCAACAAGTTATTATCCTGTGTTTCAATCCCTGATAGGGAGTTTGGTTAATTGCGGCTCAACATCTCGTCTCGTTTCGCGGCCCTCTCCCCCGTTTCAATCCCTGATAGGGAGTTTGGTTAATTGCGGCGTCGGAACTGAAAAACCAAGTCCGTAAAAAAAATCGTTTCAATCCCTGATAGGGAGTTTGGTTAATTGCGGCTTTTCAGCGCTTTCTATCAAAGCGATCGTACAAGTTTCAATCCCTGATAGGGAGTTTGGTTAATTGCGGCTAAAGGATGTTACGACAAATAGCACAAGTCTCGTTTCAATCCCTGATAGGGAGTTTGGTTAATTGCGGCAAAAAGATTTGCTGGCAGAAGGCGGAATGTGCGTTTCAATCCCTGATAGGGAGTTTGGTTAATTGCGGCTTTTTGCCGAGGTGAAATTTCGCGGATTTAAGTACGTTTCAATCCCTGATAGGGAGTTTGGTTAATTGCGGCTGGACTAACTTCACCGTTAGGACACAAGGTGTTTTGGGTTTCAATCCCTGATAGGGAGTTTGGTTAATTGCGGCCACGTGGATTTTGGCCGCAGACCGTCAAGATTAAAGTTTCAATCCCTGATAGGGAGTTTGGTTAATTGCGGCTCAATTTGACGAAGCATAGACGAACTTCGACTTTTGTTTCAATCCCTGATAGGGAGTTTGGTTAATTGCGGCAAAAAAGCCAAAGAGGCGATCGCTCCCACAGATGTTTCAATCCCTGATAGGGAGTTTGGTTAATTGCGGCTTGCCTGTTGCCGAAATTAAAAACAGCACCATTCCTGGTTTCAATCCCTGATAGGGAGTTTGGTTAATTGCGGCTTGGAGCAGCCTTGGGCTTTAATGGCTCCTTGGTTTTCCACGGTTTCAATCCCTGATAGGGAGTTTGGTTAATTGCGGCCGTCGGGCCTGTTCGGCAGTTAGCAAGAATTTAGCAACCCAGCTGTTTCAATCCCTGATAGGGAGTTTGGTTAATTGCGGCAAATAGCAGCATTAAAGCAGGTTCAAGGTTTCCGAGGTTTCAATCCCTGATAGGGAGTTTGGTTAATTGCGGCGCCAGGCGAGCAAAAGGAGAGTGGATAGTAGTCTTGGTTTCAATCCCTGATAGGGAGTTTGGTTAATTGCGGCGAGATATTTACTTGGTTTTGTTATTCAGGTAATAGTTTCAATCCCTGATAGGGAGTTTGGTTAATTGCGGCGAGGACTACCGTGTCAAATGGCGAGCTGAAGTCGGTTTCAATCCCTGATAGGGAGTTTGGTTAATTGCGGCAAACTCTGCCAATTCCTCTTCAAAGCGCGACAAGTTTCAATCCCTGATAGGGAGTTTGGTTAATTGCGGCACGGTGATAGCAACTACCTTTTGACCGCTTACTCGTTTCAATCCCTGATAGGGAGTTTGGTTAATTGCGGCCACCCATCAACCTGTAAAGCACTCGAAGTACGGTGTTTCAATCCCTGATAGGGAGTTTGGTTAATTGCGGCACGGAAGGAGTAGGAGTAGTAAGTTGATGGGTGGCGGGTTTCAATCCCTGATAGGGAGTTTGGTTAATTGCGGCACTACGAACTAGAGCACGGGCAGGTTGTTACTTTCGTTTCAATCCCTGATAGGGAGTTTGGTTAATTGCGGCATCGCGATCGAATACGTGCGCTTTGTTGAAATAGGTTTCAATCCCTGATAGGGAGTTTGGTTAATTGCGGCGCCAGAGTTAAAGCAGCCGCTGGGGGAAGAATCGCGCGTTTCAATCCCTGATAGGGAGTTTGGTTAATTGCGGCCGAAATCTGGCAAAACCTTCATTAATGAACCCGACGTTTCAATCCCTGATAGGGAGTTTGGTTAATTGCGGCCGGGGACAGATAACGTGCGATCGCACTCTTCTCCAAAGGTTTCAATCCCTGATAGGGAGTTTGGTTAATTGCGGCGCCAGGAAACGGAATGATACTACTGGCATCCCAGTTTCAATCCCTGATAGGGAGTTTGGTTAATTGCGGCAATGCCACCAACAATTCCAGCACCGTCTATATCTGAAGTTTCAATCCCTGATAGGGAGTTTGGTTAATTGCGGCAAGGTTACTGAGATAGTCAACTCGCTTGAGTCCGTTTCAATCCCTGATAGGGAGTTTGGTTAATTGCGGCGGACTGCTTTTAGCTCGATCAAAGCTAGCCAATAAGTTTCAATCCCTGATAGGGAGTTTGGTTAATTGCGGCTTCGGATTGATTATTTGCCATCAGTGGCGATTAGTTTCAATCCCTGATAGGGAGTTTGGTTAATTGCGGCTCCCAGCCTTCAGTCATCTCTCCCAAAGAATCACGCGTTTCAATCCCTGATAGGGAGTTTGGTTAATTGCGGCGCGAAATGACAGCATTTAGATTCATCTTTCCCGACGATGTTTCAATCCCTGATAGGGAGTTTGGTTAATTGCGGCCCTACGCCACGGAGCGGCAAATTCGTCGCTCCCGTTTCAATCCCTGATAGGGAGTTTGGTTAATTGCGGCCTGCTTCTTTGTCTTCATTTTCCTCCAATTCTTCGTTTCAATCCCTGATAGGGAGTTTGGTTAATTGCGGCAGGGGAAATCTTCTGTCAGCAAATCATTGAAAGATGCGTTTCAATCCCTGATAGGGAGTTTGGTTAATTGCGGCGCGATAACTGGTTGGCCAGTCACGAGTCTCAGTTTCAATCCCTGATAGGGAGTTTGGTTAATTGCGGCCAACTAACTGCGAGGCAATTCCCAACATTCTGGCGTTTCAATCCCTGATAGGGAGTTTGGTTAATTGCGGCAGCCCGTTCCAGAAGCCTTGCTGTATTTGGTTTTCAACGTTCATTTGCGTCTGCATAAAACAAAAGTACCATTTCAGCCTTCGACTTGTCAATACCCAACTTTTCAGACAGCCCTCAAACCATTGTCCTGCAACGATTTCAGCGATTGCGTCTACCATTTTATTGCTTGAAGTGCCTCTAACCCTTACAGCATCTACATTATAGCCCCCCAATTTAACACCTCGATTTTTACACCTACTCCTAGACGCATTTTCCACCCAAAAACAGACATCAACCCGATCACCACTTCCCCAAAGCCCCCCAAACAGTACCCGAAACCACGCCCCAAATCGCCCCCAAACCAGCCCCCACGATCGCCCCCGCCACAGGCCCCAACTCCACTGGCACCCCAGCGCTAACAGCCGGAAACATCGCAGACACCCCCGCCCCCAACACAGCACCCGCAAAAGTCCCCAAAAAACTACCCCAAATCGCCCCCAAAGCCCCACCCTTCAAGCCCGAAGGCTGAAACGAAATTGGCAGCTTCGGCGAAAACCCGCAAAAGCCCAACAAACCCCCAGAAACCACACCTCCAACAGAACCCACACCAGCAGCCACGATCGCCACACCCAGCAGCAAACCCGCAAACTCATTCACCGGCCGCATCTGGACACCGTATTGCTGCCAAACCACCAGCCCAGCCCCCAAAAAAACACCAGCCAGAGTCCCCACAAACGAGCCCCAGACCGCCCCCAAATACCCTCCCCGCCGGCCCCACACCCTCCCCGCCGGCAGCGCCAGAGGAGGCCGAAAAGTTGCCCAAACACAGCCCCAGACAGCACCAACCACCGCCCCAGCCAAAATCCTCTCCCCGATTCCCGGAGTGCTATTGATCGCGCCAAACACCGCACCGCCGATCGCCGCCAACAAAAAAGCCCCCCAAGACGCCCCCACCAAAACTCCGCCCCACTTCCGCCAAATCTGATTCGGTGGCAAAGTGAAAACACCCCACATCACCCCAAAAAAACAGCCCCAAATCGAACCAACAAAAATCGCCCCCAAAATAGCACTGCCGCCCTCAGCGATTGCCGAATAAATCCCCCCGATCGCCGCCAAACACAAACTACCCCAAACACCTCCCCAAGCAGCATCCTGAAAAATGCGCTCAAACTTGCCCACCGGAAGCTGAGGCGCAGGAGTCCGACTCCGAGAAGACATCGGCATCGGTAGCAACGGCACTGCGTACTGGCCGAGGGGGCGTGGCAGCCCCGTGGCGGGCTGTTGCCGGCGCATTGCGGGCTGGGCCACGACAGGCGGTGGTTGGGGCTTTTTACGCTTGATTTTCGCGGGCTGCAAGTGCAATCCGTGGCTGACTGCTTGCCGCGAAGGAAACGGATCGCGCCCTTTGAGGAGTTTTGCCCGATCGCACCAAGGACACCGACTCAGATGATTTCCGTATTTATGCTGACTATTTTTACTGCAAGTAACCAAAGCATCTTCCGCTTCCCGAATCGCATTCACCCAAGTTTTCGCATCCGGGCGCGCCGCAGGATTACCGTGCCCTTCCTCAAAACAGCGGATAAACATCTGCCGCAGTCGGGGATGCAGCATCTCAAAAGGAGGCGCAGCCGGCATCGGGCGGTAGGGAATCCGCTTCGTACCTGTGGGGAAATGGCCCGATCGAATTCTCGCTTCCAAAGACGGCGGTTCATCGCTACCGAGATAAACTCCCGCAAACGGGTGCGTACCTTCCATCAGCAATTGAAAAATTAATACCGCTAAACCGAACAAATCGTGCTCTGGAGATCGATCAATATCGCGGAAAGTCTGCCCCTGCAACTCCGGCGGCGTAAACTCGGGTTTCCCCACGGGGCACCGATAAACGTAACCCGTATAAGGATCGCGGACTTGAAACGAATCCGTGTCTACCAGCGTTACCAACGCCGTATCCGTGACGAGAATGTTCGACTCGTTTACGTCGCCGATGACGTAACCCCTGACGTGGAGGGCGTTTACAGCCGAGGCGAGGTTTCTGGCGGTACGGTGGAGGTAAAGATAGCTAAATAGCGGTTTTTGTTCGCGCCTGGTTTTGGGAGTGTAGAAAGTGTGTACCGGCATCACTTTGTTGACGCGCGGCATCACAAAACCGACGATTTTTTCTCGCCCGCCCACAGTATGCAGCAAATCGATCGGCCAAGCAATGGAAGCGTGCCCGGGTTCTGCGATCGGCGCATCCGGCGGCATACTGAACATGACTGTGAGTTTGTCGCCGTCTTCGTCTGTCGGTTTGTGGTAGATTTTTGCTACAAGGGACGAGTCTTGGGCGATCGGGTAGATGCGACCTTCACCCCCACTGGCGATCGCGTTTTTGGTGTCGATCGCAATCAGTTGTCCGCTAAATTGGCGCTGCAACTGCATAGAATTCCGTTATGGGATACAGGATTTGGAAGCCATCACTCAATAAATTTGACTTGCCCATTAAATCTTACCTTTCTTAGGACTTAGGCACCGGTGCGTCGAAACCGGGTTTTTCACCAAAAGACGGGTTGCAGCCCGCAGATTCGGTTAAAAACCCGGTTTCTTGGGTGGGAGTGCGTAAGCCCTGTTTCTGTTAGTGGGATGGGCGTCCCGCCCGTCCATCCATTAGTGGGATGAGCGTCCCGCCCGTCCACGCTATCAAAATTAAATGTGAACCAGCTTCAAATCCACCGACAATAACAACATTTTATCCTCAATTTTTTGTCTGACGGCCGGTGTCACCTGACAATTATCGCTGTTGAGGCATTCCACCAGCAAGTTGTGGGCATAGTAATACTGTTTCAGCAAAGTTTTCTGTTGGGGGCAAAAGTTTCGATTGTAGCCGATCGCAGTTTTGAATTTTGCCAGCCAACAGCCACCGAATTCTTTGCGCCAGTTTTTCCAGTTTTGCAAATCCGGCATCTCAGTCTGAAATTGTGCCAGCAGTTGTTTAAGTTCGGGTTCAATATCCAGCGCCCAAATGTCAACCAAGATACCCGCCACATCATTATTATCAAAAGCCAATTTCAGAGACTCGTTAACCTCTGCAAATTCTACATTTTTTCCCACCTTTACCAAACAATTCCGCAACTTGCGAACTTTCGATCTATCAAACTTCAAACTCGGATCGAGGACGCTAGTCAAAGCCAAATCGAGCACGCAAACTAAGGCAACATAAAAAGCCCTAATTTCCGCCGGTTTAAAATTCCTTTGCACTAACTGAGACTTGTGATTTGCCCAGATTAGCAACTGCTGCAAGGTTTCATCCTTAGCCACCATACTGTCTAATTTTTGTTGCATCAGCAGCAAAAGTTCGTCAGCAGGTTGCAAAATGCTGACAACTCTCACAAATTCATTTTTCCACTTTTTGTCTGTAATCCGGCTGACCAATTCTGGCAGCGATTCCGGGTTCGCACTGTCAATCACATATTCTGGTTGAGTGTCGGTTTCCTCTAGCAGTTCGTCAACTGCGCTTTTGATAAAGTTATCCACCAACCAGTCGCGGGTACGCGAGAAATTGCTCTCCAATTCTAGGTAATGACTGCCTAATTTAGCCTTAAAGTCTTTGGGAAAACTCTCTTTGGCCACTAACATATTTTTCCAGCGAGTTAGCTGGCTGGCGTTGCGTTCTGGAAAGCGGTTGTACAAATAGTCGATCGCGATCGCATCTAGAATATCCGCACCCAGGATTTCCCGCCGTTTCACCTCGTTTGCGGGGCCTATTTGTCGCCACTGAGTTAGATCCCCATGCTGGCTAACATTTGGTTCAATCAAGTGCTGAATCAGCCAGTTTCCCCCACGGGAAAAATCGCGATCTAACTCTAAGTAAATCGCCGCAAACAAAGCCTCAAAACTTTCGGAGAAAGATATATTGTACTCGCTTTTCTCTGTTTCTTTCCCGTTCCATACTAGCCAACTAAGCTCGTTTAATTTCAACTTTTGTGCAAATTCCGCAGTTCTTTTCGAGTCTGCTAAACGAGCTTTTAAGGTTGAGATAGCATCTGGATCGAGTTCTGGATATTCGCGGTAGAGGTAATCGGTAACAACCGCACCGAAAATCGCTCCCCCTAAAAGTGACAGCCGTTTGTACTTAACCTCTTGCCAAGCGGCAGACTCCTCGGGGCGATCGGGGTAATAGTTGGTAGAGTAACGGCAATTCAAGGCAATTTCCAGCAGTTTTGTCTGCTGAAATCTGGGAATGTCGATCGCTGCTTTGACTGCTTCAATATCTACCTTTTTATGTTTAATTCGCTCTAATTCTTCTTCACATTTTCCCCACTTTTCCAACCAATCACCGCCCGCATCTTCCACATACAAATCCACAAAATCAACCCCGTAATTCATCCATTCATCCTGCATTTTTCTGGCGGCTTCCAGTTCTTCCCAAACTTTCTGCAAGTTATTTTCAACGGTGTGTGTACCTTGTACTGTCATAGTATTTGATTTTGATGTAATTAGATTTTATTTCCAACAATTTCACCGCACTTAAATCAAATCTCATCTCACTTCAATTTAGGCCGAGTTGCTAGTTATTTCACCCGATTGATTGCTGCGGTAAATGTTCCCATTGCTTAGCCTTCGTCTCAAGCACCTATTGCCAGCGTCTGGCAGACTCCTCCCGGAAACAGAAAAGGGGAGGGAAAATCTTGGTCTGTTTTACCTTTTCCAGAAGCAGGCTGGGGGTTAGGTTTTTGGCATTGTCGAAAATTGTGCAATATGTGAGTTAGTCAAAAATTTTTTTTTTCACAGAGTTTGGAGCAGTCGAACTATTCTCAGCAGCAGATATGCTTGATTTACGGGAACTTGAGGTAACGACCTGCGGGCAAATTATCACTATTATATAATGCTATATTAACTAACTGGTTCAGGAAATTTGCATCGTTTTTATCATAACTTAAAAATAATCCTCTGTCAATCCCCCAATCTTGAAGAGTTTGTTGCCAATTTTGATATTTTAGTTCAGAGAATTCATCCGAAAGAGTAGTGACTTGAATGCAGAGGGGCTGCTGTTGGCGGTTGCTAACGATGGAATCGGTTGCCATAGAAAGATCGGCAACATATCGATACAAAACAGTGCCTTGGCGATCGACAATTCGGGCTGCGATCGCACGAATGACGAGATCGTCAGCCGGATCAAATTTACCGGCTTTCAGTTTTTGTTTCCAGATGTAAAATTTGCGATCGTTTTCGCTCAGCCATTTAGGAAATAGATAGCTGTACCAATACCTCTCCCCCGGAGTCATTAACTCAAAAGCGGCTTTTTTTTCTATTTCCGAAGGTATAGATTGAATAGCCAGCCAAACCTGAGAATCTCGGATAAGCTGCAGCAAAAAAGCCATCACAAATTTTTTAGCCGTTAGCGAACCGGGTTTAACATCTTTCACCCAGCGATTGATTTCATCCAATCTTCTCGCCAAACTCGGATCTATTGGATCTGCTGCGCTAATTAGGGAGTTGAGCTTATCCTTAATCTCTTGTGCTTGCAAACGACGACCTACTGTACAAACTAAAGCAGAATTGTTGACACCTCGATTTTATTATAGAACCGCACCAAATTTTCACCGCTCATTACACATCTCCCAAAATTGTTGTGGGTAAGTATCCTGCCAGCCCTTGACTTTATTTGAGTAGATGCCTATTCAATAGTTGCTGCCGATTCCCGCAGCTCCTTGTACAATAAAACCATATAAACAGTCATCAACGGCCCGACTAAGAATCCCAGTAGGTTACTCACCATCTGAGATGCTAGCGAATTCCCCAATCTTGAACCGATTAGTCCCAAAATCAAGATGGCTGGCACAAGAGCCACAATAGATATCAGAAAGTTGGCGCGAAATAACAACCACCAGCGCCCTTGAGTTAATTTCCAACTGCTGTTAAGACTATCCTGTACTGAAGAGTTATTAATGACCGTAACGTAAGATGAAAACATTAAACGATATAATATATAACATCCGAAAATTACTATTAGGAGTAGAATCAAGCCTGGCAAAAACAAATGGAACAACCTAATCCCTATCATCCCTGCTAAAATAAGAACCATAGGAATAAAATAAGCCAAGATGAGTTGCAGCAATCTCCTGTTTGCTTGATTAAAAGCCTCACTCACAGTTACTTGATTTCCTGTCAAACTTCGGTAACTGTAGAAAATCATAGCTCCCGATAAGAAGGGAATTAGCACGAACAAGTAGATAATATTCAAAGGAATAGCTGCCGAACCCAAACCCAAATTATTCAGCAGCAGAATTATCAAACTGGGAGAGTTGATTATCAACAGAGGAGCGTATATAGCTCCCATCTTAGCAAAGGTTTCTCGTAACAAGTATATTGCACTAATTGGTTGATCTATCATTATTGTGTAACCACACTTTATCAGTGGATTTAAACAGATTAAACATTGCTCGAAAAACTTGCTAACAATAATGTTAAGTCATCATCGGTGCGTTCGGAAACGCGGGGCGATCGCAAAAATGACTCTAACTGCTGTTTCGCATCTTCCTCTTCTTTCCACTCGCCAGAAAACCGAAACAAAGGCGCAAAAAACGGCTTGTGCGGCGTCCCTTCCGGGATTTTGAGCGCTAGCATTTGCAAGCCGTCGGAAAACACGGCTAAGTGCTGCAGTTTTTCCCGCAGTACCTGAAATTGTGCTGTTTCTATCGCATTCGGCGAAATCAAAAAGATAGTTTCGTTGATGTATTCGCCGCAGGGAGGTACAGTCAGGGCGATCGCATTTCCTGCACTATCACCTGCTACCGCCGCACCGTCCCCGATTTGAGCAACTGCGATTAATTCCGGCGTAGCAACAACAGCAATTAAAGTGCAGGCTAAATCTCTCGGCGCCACTGCCCGCGCTGCCGCTTCTGCTTCCACCTGTGCCCGCGCAACTTGCAGTGATGCTGTCAAGAATACCTGCCATTCGTCGTCATTTTCAGGTAGCCTTTCCTGTTGCTGGCAAATCGTTTCGACAACCGCTTCCACAGCAATTTTTGCCCCAACTTCCGCGAGTGCTGCCGAGCCCGCACCATCGGCAACCGCTGCCGCTAAAACACCGTTTGGCAATAGACGCCAGCAGTGGGCATCTTGACAAGGCTGCGATCGTTTTTCGTGGCTCGTACCTATCACTGACGCCCCTACAACTTGCCAATTAAAGGATGAATTCTGCATTAATAACTCTTTAACTCAAAACTTCGTAAATTCACAACTATGCAAAGTCTGGACGGGTTTATTTATCCCTAATTACAGCACTTTTCTGGGTTCGTAGGTACTAGCCATTATAGGGACACGACAGTGCCGTAGGGACACGGCACTCTTACTAATGACCAATGACTAATGACTAATGACCAATGACCAATGACTAATGACCAATGACTAATAACTAAACAGTTCCCCATCCGGGTGGCGGCAGTGCTACTTGTTCATCAATTTTTGAGTGAGAAACTCTCTGCATACTAGCCGACAGCCAGATGAACATCTCTCTAAAGTCTAATCCTCTCAATTTTA
This sequence comes from Microcoleus sp. AT3-D2, assembly GCF_036705715.1. Lineage (NCBI taxonomy): Bacteria > Bacillati > Cyanobacteriota > Cyanophyceae > Oscillatoriales > Microcoleaceae > Microcoleus > Microcoleus sp. AT3-D2. The sequence goes on from NZ_JAUBVE010000001.1 coordinate 216,539, forward strand.
CAGGCGTGCGCTCCACAATTTGCGCGAGACGAGGGATATTAGCACCTTCCACTCCGACTGCAAAAAATGCGACGCGCTTGTTAGTTTCTTCCTCTTTAATCCGCTGTGCTGCTATTTCCACAACATCGTCGGATTCACCTTGAGGTTCACCGTCAGTAATCATAAATACCCACGGGCGGTAGTAGGTAATGCCGTTGTTGCGGTAGTCGGATTTGCGGGCTGCAATGGTATCTAATGCTAGCTGAATGCCTGCGCCCATGTGGGTTTGTCCTTGAGCTGTCAGCAGTGGCGTCTCGAACTGGTCGGCGGTCACGAAGTCTTGTACGACTTTGATATGATTGTCAAATGAAATAATCGCGACTTCGACTCGCTTTTTAGCTAGTTCGTCTTTAATTAGGTCATTCCTAAAGATTTCCAGCCCCTCATTCAAGGCATCTATGGGTGCGCCTTGCATGGAGCCGGAGGTGTCCAGCAGGAGGACGCAGGGACAGCGCGGCTCTGGGTTTTCGGCAAATTCTACGGCTTCGTCTAGTCTCATGGTTCGGGGTTGACCTGGGAGTGGCTCGATTTCTAGGTTTGTTACTTTACTGTATCAAGTTAGTAACAAATTTAAGTGCAAATTGCTAGGGCGATCGTATTTTACCATTTACCTGAATCGATTTGAGATTTTTAATTGTAGATTTTAGATTTTAGAATTGGATGTCTGCGGTCAAAAAAACAAATTCCTTCCTGCCTGTGGTAATATAGACTAATAGTATTACTGCAAAATAAGGATAAATCTTATGATTGCAACAGTCATGCAAAAATTAACCTTTGACCAATTCCTTGTAGAATGTCCCGAAGATGGACTCTATGAACTGGTAAATGGAGAAATTGTAGAGAGGAATGCCACAAGAAATTATGGTGATGTTGCTAATTTCATGTTATTTGGCTTCAATGATGAAATCCGGCGACTAAATTTGAATTATGTAATCCACACTACAGCCGTTATCAGAACTGTAAGTAAAGCCGGCATCGAACAAGGGCGAAGACCGGATGTCAGCGTAATCGATCGCGATTCGTGGCGATCGAACCGTTCTGCTTATGCTGCATTGCGGGAACCAATTCAACTGGCAGTGGAAGTAACATCAACAAATTGGGAGGACGATTATATAGACAAATTGGACGAATATCGGCGCCTCGGAGTTCCTGAGTATTGGATTGTCGATTATTTAGCAATTGGCAGCAGGGAATTTCTGGGCAATCCCAAAGTTCCAACTGTATTTGTCCACCTTGTGGATGCAGATGGCAACTATCAAAGAAGCGCGTTTAAAGGCAGCGAACTAATTGTGTCGCGGACTTTCCCCGAATTAACGCTGACAGCAGAAGAGGTGATGAATGTTTAACTTCTGCTAATCCAGGTAGCCAGACTATTTTCCATAAACAATCACTAAAAATATGAAATCTATTTCTGATAAAAAACTTTCCAATCAAAAAGCTATTAGTCCTTGGAGTTACAAACCTTGGTGGTGTCAACCTTGGTCGATTCTTTTGACAGGCACGAGCCTGATTAGCGGTAGTTGGTTTTTATTAAAAACTGTTTGGATAACTGTTTTAGTCGCGATTCCTTTATTAGCTTGGATGGGTTTTTTCTTGTTAGTTTGGCCGAGGTTGATGCTGTCTAGCGGAGTTTTAGATTCCGATGCAGATTAGGTTTTGGTGGCGCGCACCTTATGTTTAGGGTAAGGTGCGCGGTCATTGGTGTCAACTTAGCGTTAAACCCTCAATCCGGCTCTTGTTGAAACAAGAGCCTCAAAGCGAAAGTCCTCGCTATGAGGACTAATGAGTTCTTCAGTCCTCTTCGAGAGGACTTTCGCTATAAGACAGGGAATTCATTCCCTGGCGGACTGCCGGGTGAACGCGAGGACTGGCGGACTAAAAGCTTCATTTGACACTAATAGTCCGCGCTGCACACCCTAAACATAGGGTGTTTCGCCCTCTAGGTTTGCGGGTAATAGTCTTGAATTGCTTTTACTTCCATTGGGTAGGATTTGAGCGATCGAATTCCCGCTGCTGTCGCTTTGGCACCGGCTATTGTGGTAATAATCGGGATTTTGTAAGTCAAAGCTGTGCGGCGGATAAAGATGCCGTCGGCGCGGGATTCTTCCCCGGAAGGTGTGGTGATAATTAGTTGAATTTTCTCATTCTTGATCGAATCCAACAAATTCGGCCGCCCTTCGTGCAGTTTCAATTCCAAATCTACCTCTAAACCTTGCTCTTGCAAAACTTTGCGTGTCCCGTGGGTTGCGACTACTCTGAAACCCAATTCTAAGAATTCCTTGACAACGGGTACAACCGCTAGTTTGTCGCGATCGCGCATCGAAACCAGCACAGTTCCAAACAGCGGCATCATTTGTCCAGCGCCGAGTTGAGCTTTGGCAAAGGCTTTGCCAAAATCGGTGTCAATTCCCATGACTTCACCGGTCGATCGCATTTCTGGCCCTAACAAGGTATCAGTTCCCGGAAACTTCGCAAAGGGCAATACTGCTTCTTTTACCGAAACATGAGTGGGTATAATCTCTTCAGTAAAACCTAAAGCTTCTAGAGTTTTGCCAGACATGACTCGCGAGGCCATTTTTGCTAAGGGAACTCCGATCGCCTTGGAGACAAAAGGCACTGTTCTAGAAGCGCGCGGGTTAGCTTCCAAAATGAAAACTTCTTCCCCTTGAACAGCAAATTGAATATTCATCAACCCGATTACTTTCAGGGATTTTGCTAATTCTACAGTCCAGCGGCGGATTGTTACCAAAGCTGCATCAGAAAGCGTTTGGTAAGGGATAGAACAAGCAGAGTCGCCGGAGTGGATTCCCGCTTCCTCGATGTGTTCCATAATACCGCCGATCGTCACATTGCCAGTAACATCGGCGATCGCATCGACATCCACCTCGATCGCATTCTCCAAAAACTTATCAATTAAAATCGGATGATCGGGTTCTACCAGCACGGCATAGGTCATGTAACGTTCCAATTCAGCATCGGAATAAACAATTTCCATTGCTCGCCCGCCTAATACGTAACTCGGTCGCACCACTACCGGATAACCAATCCGTTGAGCTACTATTAAAGCATCCTCAAAACTACGAGCCAAACCGTTAGCAGCTTGCTGAATATCCAACTCCCGAAGAATCTTTTCAAATCGCTCCCTGTCTTCAGCAGTATCAATGGAATCCGGCGAAGTTCCCCAGATTTTTGTTTGTACATCGGGGTGATTTTCCAGAGCTTTTTGTAAAGGAAGCGCTAATTTCAGTGGGGTTTGTCCGCCAAACTGAATAATTATTCCTTCGGGATTTTCGGCTTCGATGATGTTGAGAACATCTTCTTTTGTTAGCGGTTCAAAATACAGGCGATCGCTCGTATCATAATCCGTCGAAACTGTTTCCGGGTTCGAGTTGACCATAATTGTCTCAAAGCCATCTTCTCCTAGGGAATAGGAAGCGTGACAGCAGCAGTAATCAAACTCAATTCCCTGTCCGATCCGGTTCGGCCCGCCACCTAAAATCATCACTTTTCGTTTGGTAGAAGGCAAAACTTCCGACTCCGGCGCGAGACTGTGGCCTACAGACGAAACTTTCTTTTCTTCATCGCCCACTTCCCAAATTGCCGCTCCCGCTTCGTAGGTGGAATAATAATAGGGTGTAAACGCTTCAAATTCAGCGGCACAGGTATCGACTGTTTTGTAAATCGGAATTACGCCTAACTGTTTGCGGTAAGCGCGGACTTGATCTTCCGATGTTTTGGTGGCATAAGCAATTTGGCGATCGCTAAAACCCAACTGCTTTACTTCAAACATTGTCTCTTTTGTCAACTCTTCCAACCGCGTTCGTTTCAAGAACTTCTCAGTTTCCAGCAATTCCTGCATTTTATCCAAAAACCAAGGATCGATTCCTGTGAACTCGAAGATATCTTCCACCGACATTCCCATCATCATCGCGTGGCGAACTGTAAAAATGCGATCGGGATTTGGCGTCCGCAATCCGGCGCGAATTTGTTCCAAACTCGGCAATTTTTCCGGTTTGTCGCACCCGAAACCTGCGCGGCCTGTTTCCAATCCCCGCAGGGCTTTTTGGAAGGATTCGTTGAAGCTGCGCCCGATCGCCATTACCTCCCCAACAGACTTCATTTGCGTTGTTAGAGTCGGTTCGGAACCGGGGAACTTTTCAAAGGCAAATCGGGGAATCTTCGTCACCACGTAGTCAATTGTCGGTTCAAAAGACGCCGGAGTTTTCTTGGTAATATCGTTGGAAATTTCGTCGAGGCTGTAACCTACCGCTAATTTTGCCGCCATTTTTGCAATAGGGAAACCAGTTGCTTTCGAGGCCAAGGCGGAGGAACGGGAAACCCGAGGGTTCATTTCAATAACGATGAAATCTCCGTTGACAGGATTGACGGCAAATTGAATGTTGGAACCGCCGGTTTCAACTCCGATTTCGCGAATAATTTTCACCGAAGCATCTCGCAGGCGCTGATATTCTTTGTCTGTGAGAGTTTGCGCCGGGGCGACGGTGATAGAATCACCGGTGTGGACGCCCATCGGGTCGAGATTCTCGATCGAACAAATAATCACCACATTATCTGCCAAATCTCGCATTACTTCCAGTTCGTACTCTTTCCAACCAATCAAAGATTGTTCGATTAAAATTTGCGATACTGGACTGGCATCAATCCCGCCTTGTGCCATTTCTTCAAATTCTTCTTGATTGTAAGAAATGCCGCCTCCCGTGCCGCCCATTGTAAAAGCAGGACGAATAATTAACGGATAACTGCCGATTTGGTGACCAATTGCTTTGGCTTCGTCGAGAGTGTTGGCAATTCCAGAAGGGCAAACGGCGACACCAATTCGCGCCATCGCTTCCTTAAATAATAGCCGATCTTCTGCCATTTCAATTGCTGGCAACTTAGCACCAATCAACTCGACGTTGTATTTTTCTAAAACGCCATTTTTAGCGACAGCAACTGCTAAATTTAGCGCCGTTTGACCGCCCATTGTTGGTAAAATTGCTTGAGGTCTTTCTTTAGCAATGATTTGTTCGAGGATGGCAGGTGTTAGAGGTTCGATGTAAATGCGATCGGCAGTTTCCGGATCGGTCATAATCGTTGCAGGGTTGGAATTGACCAACACTACTTCAAAACCTTCTTCTCGCAAAGCTTTGCAAGCTTGTGTCCCTGAATAGTCAAATTCGCACGCTTGACCGATAACAATTGGGCCGGAACCAATAAGAAGAATCTTTTTTAAGTCTTGACGACGGGGCATAGGTTCGTAATTAGTAATTGGACAAGGTGGAGGATTAATTTGATATTTTGCATCAGTCTTAGAAACAGGCTTTCTAAGCTGTTCCCCCCAAAGCTTACTCAAAATAGTGCAAGTTTTGTTGTTAATTTGAAATTGTGCACCATTCTCAGCATTTTGGAAGCAGAAGCTCGCAACTCCGGCCCACAGACACCCCCAGCTAACCAGAAATATTGATGAGAAAAGGGTGCAGTCGATCGGTAAATCAAGACTATTTTAAGTGTTGCGGTCAAATCGTGTTCTAAAATACACAATCCCTGTATTCCGCACGATTAATCATTGTAGAGACACTCCAAGAACCCATTGATGCCAACTTAACGTCTAACCCAATCACAGACTGTTGTTTGAGTATTAAATCTAGATCCCCCCTAGCCCCCCTTAAAAAGGGGAGTAGGGGGTGGGACAAGAGTATTCTCAAAGTCAACCCCTACTCCCCTTCTTAAGGGGGATTTAGGGGGATCTAGACTTAGCTAAAAGCGAGATTTATCAATGGTTTCAGGCGATTGTTGACACGAAGAAGGGATCTTGGAGTGTCCCTACCGCATTTGATCCTATTTTTAGGCTTTGCGCGATCGGCGAATGAGTAGGCTTATCACTTGTCCCGGCTTTGCACCTCGCTGCGGCGGACTCCAATCGCCGACTTGGGCAAATCCTAGTCGGTACAAAGTGTGGATGGTTTCTAACACGGCGGCGCGGGAACCGACAACCGTGATCCGCACGACTTCCTGTTCGGATACTGCTGAGTCGTCATTTGGACGTGCGGAAAAGTTATCGTCAGGTACGAATTCCTGTGACATAATATGGTCTCCTGGTTTTTGGTTTTCTAGGAAAACCCAAAAACCCAGCCGCCCCGCACGTTAACACAGAGCAGGGCGGCTACAGAGAATGTTAAAATTCTCCATTAGCCTCCATACTGCTTACTCAGTTTGGCGGTTAGCTGTCCATTGCTGTTGGTAGCAGCTTTGGGCAGTGCAACTAGATTTTTGAGCGACGTGGGCTGCTTCCTCTTTGAGGAAAGCAGCCTTAATTTCACAGCGTAGCCGCAGATGGGGGCCGCCGTCAATCGATTTAAGATTTTGGATTTTAGATTTTAGATTGGGGTTTTCCTGCAACAACTCAATCGGTTTTAGATTTTAGATTTTAGATTTTAGATTGAGATTTTCCTGCAACAACTCTCCGGTCTCTCCGGTCTCTCCCCTTCTCCCACTCTCCCCCTCTCCCCCTCTCCGGTCTCCCCCTCTCCGGTCTCTCCCCTTCTCCCACTCTCCCTCGACCCAACCTACTAGATGAGGGAATGCACCGAGGAAGAGGTAAAATATGGAATCGTTCCAAAAGCTTAAAATCAAAAAACTAAAATACAGATATGCCTAGAACACAAGTGCGAATATTCCTTGCACCTGCTGCTTGAAGGCAACCACATCAATTTTAGATTTTAGATTTTAGATTGTCCTCCAACAACTCTCTCCATCTCCTATGCCTAGAACTCCCAGCGAATATTCTGTGCACCTGCTGCTTGATGGTGGCCATCGCGAAGAAGTGCGTTTCGCAACCCTGCAAGATTTTCAAAAGTGGTACAGCAGTACGCTGGTGCCGAAACAAGATTCAAGAGAATTTCTTAACGTCCCGATTAAAAATATTCAAGGCGAATACATGGTAGTTCGGCCTACCAGCGTTCTCGCAATTCGCGTAGAACCGATATTTACTTCTAGCGTCGAACGATACGATGAATAAGGAAAATAATCAATTGAGTAGGGAAGATTGGAAATTGAGCAAGATTTTTCGCTATCAGCTATTAGCGATCGCCTGTTGCGTTTTGGCGATCGCTTTTTCGGTGCCCGCCGTTGCAGTTCCATCTCTGCAACCAATGAGTGTAAATCAATTACAAGCGAGTGAGTTGGAGTCGATCGCCTTTGACGCTCAAATCTGGGGCGAAAATGGCAAACCGGGCGATCGGGAATTGCTGTTAAAGTCGATCGACAATAGCCTCCGCTATCTCAATACATCGGCCGCCGCCACTGCCTACAGCCGCTATCCAGTAGCAGGAGTTACGCGCGATCGAGTCCGCCGTTCCCTCGATCGATTCCGCCAATTAGTTGTCAGTTCCACAACCCCTGCACAACTTCAGGAATCGGTCAAGCGCGAATTTGTATTTTACAAATCCACGGGCAAAGATGGCAAAGGAACAGTCGCATTTACAGGTTATTTCGAGCCGACTTACGCAGCATCTCGCACGCCTAATTCCGAATACCGTTATCCTCTGTATCGGATGCCGCCAAACATGGCATCTTGGCCGAAACCTCACCCGACAAGAGTGCAATTAGAAGGCGAAGATGCTTTGCAGGCAAGTAAAGGATTGCTGCGAGGGTTAGAATTAGTTTGGTTGCGCGATCGCTTCCAAGCATTTCTCGTGCACGTCCAAGGTTCTGCGAGATTGCAGCTAACAGATGGTAGCGAGATGACCGTCGGTTTTGCAGGCAAAACCAGTCACAGTTATACAGGAGTTGGACGAGAATTAGTTAAAGACGGAAAGTTTACTTTAGAAGAGTTAACTTTGCCGAAACTAAGGGAATATTTTACCAACTTTCCCGCAGATATGGACAAGTATTTGCCGAAAAATGAAAGCTTTGTATTCTTCCGGGATAGTAATGGAGCTCCAGCCACAGGAAGCATTGGAGTGCCAGTAACTGCCGAAAGGTCGATCGCCACCGACAAAGCCTTAATGCCACCCGGTGCACTAGCATTAATTAGTACAAAACTCCCTTATCCGAATGCGGCGGGACAACTCGAACAAAATGCCGTGAATCGGTACGTTTTGGATCAAGATACGGGCGGTGCAATCAAAGGCGCGGGGAGAGTTGACGTATTTATGGGAACGGGTGATTTAGCGGGCGATCGTGCCGGTTATATCAACTCAACAGGAGAACTGTATTATCCGCTTTTAAAGTAGATTAATTCTACTTCATGTGATTGTTTGCTGTGCGTCGCAATCCCGGACACGGCAATGCGCCGTGTCCCTACAGATATCTTCGACAATCTATATGTAATCCTACTTTTGATAATTGCTATAAAATAGAAAATACCCCACCCTCGCAATCTCACAAATGCTCAACAAAATTCTGCAATTCTTCAAACGACTAATTCAGCGGCTATTCGGAACCCCAAGCCAGCCCGCCCCGCCTTCAGAAAATACCACCATCCGCCCAACATTAACTGACGCGGAATACGAGTCAAAATTCATGGAAATCCTGGAAGGGGTGAATGCCGGCTGGAGTCGCGGGGATGTAGCAGGATTCTTAATCGCAAAACGCCTTAAAGATGGTGAATTGGCTGCTTGGCTGCGACGGTTTCAGCAAAGATTGTTAGAGGGTGAACATGATGAGATCGCTGCTACGGATGCGGTGGCATCGCTTCAGGAATTAGCGCAGCGGCTGGTATTGTTAGGTAGAATTGGCAGCGGGGAATTCTCAGAGGTTGCGAGGCAAATTGGGCGGGAGATATTGACACGGTTTCCGCTGCCGGAGGCTGAGGAGGAGGATACAAAGGGGAGGGTAATTGAGGCGGTGTTTGTTGGGGATGGTTTGGGTTTTTCTGGGGAAGGGAACCGCACAGGCGCTGAGGGTGCGGAGGCAGAATCGGAAGTTAATGTAGAGGCTGAGGCATGGTGCGATCGAGGTAATGAGCAGTATAATTTAGGACGATTTGAAGAAGCGATCGCATCTTATACCCAGGCAATTGCTCTCCAACCAGACTATCACGATGCTTTGCACAACCGAGAGGTAGCGCAACGTAAGTTAGGCGAAATTCAATAGGCGAACTCGCTTGTATCCAGAATTTTTGCTAGGGATTGCGATCGGTATGATACTATTAAGAATTAAGCCCAGTTTTCCTCACTAATTATTATACACTAAAATAGGAGTGGGAGGATTTAAATCCTCACTACCAACTTAATTGGTAAGGTGCACAATCCGCACCATAAAATATGTTTATCCTATGAGGATTAATCCTAAATCCTTGCATCTCAAACCCAAATCGAATGACACAAGTAATCGGCATTGACTTAGGCGGAAGCGCCATTAAACTGGGCAGATTTAGCGAAAATGGTCTTTGTCACCAATCCTTAACTGTCCCAACCCCTCAACCCGCAACGCCAGAAGCAGTTTTAGCAGCGATGACGGATGCTATTTTACAACTGAATCCGGCCGAAAATGCTGTAAGTGCGATCGGCATCGGCACTCCAGGCCCCGCAGACGCCGCCGGCAGAATAGCCAGAGTAGCCATTAACCTCAAAGACTGGCATAACGTCCCCCTAGCTGACTGGGTGGAAGCTAAAACCGGACTGCCGACCATGTTAGCAAATGATGCCAATTGTGCCGGATTGGGAGAAGCTTGGTTGGGTGCAGGAAGGCACTTTAAAGACCTAATTTTAATAACTTTAGGTACAGGAGTCGGCGGCGCAGTTATCCTAGACGGCAAACTATTTGTAGGTCATCAAGGCGCGGCCGGAGAACTAGGATTGATTACTATAAATCCCGACGGCCCGGAGTGTAAAAGTGGCAATCGCGGTTCTTTAGAACAGTACGTTTCGGTGCAAGCAATTCGCCGCCAAACCGATTTAGAACCGCTACAATTAGCAAATTTAGCTAAGTATGGAGATGCCAAAGCTTTAGAATTTTGGCGAAATTACGGTCGTTATCTCGGTATAGGTTTGGCAAGTCTCATTTATGTTTTAACCCCGGAAGCTATTATTATCGGCGGTGGAATTAGTGCAGGTGCAGAATTTTTCTTGCCGCAGGTTCGAGAAGAAATTGAGCGGCGGGTGTTGCCGACTTCTCGCGCAGATTTGGAGTTATTGGTTGCTGAATTGGGCAATCAAGCAGGCATAGTAGGTGCGGCCAAATTAGCTTGGCAGCTTGTTGAATAGTTAAAATTTAAAAATTCAGCGCATTTTACTGCGCTTTTTTCATATCTAAAATGAGGGTGCAACCTAAGCATTTTAGGTAAAAAAAATAAAATGAATGTGAGGAGTTACTAAACATAGTCTCCTTCATTCTTCATTGTTAATCTTTCTAACTAATGACTAAAGACTAATGACTAATGACTAATGACTCCTTCATGGCAGAGATTGTCCAGTCGTATTTTTTATGTATTCCTGAATTTGTTGATAAGTTTCCGGGTTGCTTTGGCGCAGGATAATAATATTAGTTGCGCTGTCAGGGAGGCAAAAGCTTAGGCGACCGTTCTGTTCGCAAGCAAAAGAGCTAATTCGACTCATATCGATCGCAAATTCTTTGCGGTCATAATTAAGTTTAATCCACGAACCTCTAGAATTGCGATCGATGGTTTTTTTGAGGTAATCGAGAACTTGCTTGTAAGCCTCATAATTGCCTTGGGGATTGAGGATAATCGGCTGACTGCTATTAGGCAGCCAAAAGGTGAGACGCTTGTTATCCAGTTCGCTAGAAAAAGCACTAATAGTGTCAAGGTCAATTATGTATGTACTTTTCTCATAAGTAATTTTGCTCCAATAAGCCACAAAGCCTCCTCAAACCTGTGTTTCCTGGTATTTTAGGATAGTTTGACAACTCATACCATTTTAGATTTTAGATTGTAGATTTTAGATTGGGCATGACAGATGACTATCGGGGTTGGGAAGTTGCCTAAAGTTACATTTTTTTTTGGAAACTGGTATCACCCTTGAAATCCGTAAAAAGTTAAGTAAAAATATCAGCATTTTTACCTTCTGCCTTCTGCCTTCTCCCTGGTGGTACTAGCCCCCCAGCCCTAGCATAGGGGTTGGGGGGAAGGTTTTTCACTCGTTGAGAATACTGCCCGATATCTAGTCCGGTAAGTGCGACCCCTATCAAATCCTATTGGTCTGTTGGGTGGGTTTTGTAATGTCCATTGTCTGGGCGATTTGAATATTGTCTACTCTGAACCGCCCCTACAGACATCTAATATATCAGAACTAATCGATCGCACATGATATGAGATCAGTTTGCTGCAACTTTCTCTGCCACCAAGTCGCGACCCTCATCTTCTAAAACATCCTGCTTTCCCTGGATGCTAGCGGCCTGGATAAACCCTTGAAACAATGGGTGAGGGGCGCTAGGTCGAGATTGGAATTCGGGGTGAAATTGGCAGGCTATGAAAAAGGGATGGTTAGGAAATTCGATCATTTCTACCAATCGGCCGTCTGGAGATGTACCGGAGACTGCATAACCTGATTCTAAGAAAAGATTGCGGTAGGCGTTGTTAAATTCGTACCGATGGCGGTGCCGCTCGTAAATCACTTCTTTCTGATAAAGTTTGAAAGCTAGCGTGTCTGGGTTGACACGACACGGATACAAACCCAGTCGCATTGTACCGCCCAAATCGACTACATCTTGCTGTTCTGGCAATAAATTAATTACCGGATTTGCAGTATCCGGGTCAAATTCAGCGCTGTTGGCATCCTTTAGTTGGGCGATGTGGCGCGCCCATTCAATCACAGCACACTGCATCCCCAAACACAATCCCAAAAAGGGTATTTTATGGTGTTTGGCATATTCGATCGCCGCTATTTTGCCGTCAACTCCCCGAATCCCAAAACCCCCGGGTACAAGAATGCCGTTGATATTTTTGAGATAATTTTCCAGGTTTCCCGATTCTAAATCTTCTGAGTTAATCCAGTGCAAATTCAGGTCGCAGCCGATCGCAATTGCTGCGTGCCGCAAAGCTTCGACCACCGAAAGATAAGCATCGTTCAACCGCACGTATTTGCCCACCAAAGCAATATCAATCTTGTGGTTGGGACTGTAAAGCCGCTTGACTAAGGTTTGCCACTGAGTCAAATCGGGTTGCCGCGGTTCGAGTTGCAGCAAATTGATGCTTTGTTCCGCTAAACCTTCCTGTTCCATCATCAGCGGCACTTCGTAGATACTTTTAGCATCTTGAGCGGTGATGACACATTCTTCGGGCACGTTGCAGAATTCAGACAATTTCTGTTTCATGCCCAAAGACAGCGGGCGATCGCACCGACAGACTAAAATATCTGGTTGAATGCCGATCGACCGTAATTCCTTCACCGAATGCTGAGTCGGTTTAGTTTTCATCTCCCCAGCCGAAGGAATCCAAGGTATCAGCGTGACGTGCATATACAAAACATTTTGCCGCCCGACATCCTTGCGAAACTGGCGAATTGCCTCCAAAAATGGCAAAGATTCAATATCTCCCACCGTTCCGCCGATTTCCGTAATCACGACATCGGGATTAGTATTTTTTGCTACTCGGTGAATTCGCTCTTTAATTTCGTTAGTGATGTGGGGAATCACCTGCACCGTGCTCCCCTGATACTCGCCGCGGCGTTCTTTGTTGATCACCGCTTGATAAATGGAACCCGTGGTGACGCTGTTGAGGCGAGACATGGAAGTATCGGTAAAACGCTCGTAGTGCCCCAAATCCAGGTCAGTTTCGGCACCGTCTTGCGTCACGAAGACTTCTCCGTGCTGAAACGGGCTGAGAGTGCCGGGGTCAACGTTAATATAGGGGTCTAGCTTCAAAATCGAGACCGAATAGTCCCGCGACTTCAATAGGCGGCCCAAGGAAGCAGCGACAATTCCCTTGCCGATGCTGGAAACCACGCCGCCGGTCACAAACACAAATTTGCTCATAGAATTTTCGACTTTAGATGTTTCAATGTCAGGTCAGACTCAAATGTGACATACGTAATCCATAAGGGCAACCACGGGGGATTGCCCCTACACCCATTTGACCAATTATTGACGATTGTTATGTGCTTGCAACCAAGTTGTCAAATCTGACAAAGTAGTAAAGTCTAATAGCGCCTCTCCTAAATTCTCTAATTGCTCAGTGGATAACTGAGCGATGCGGGTTTCGGTATCCGAAGACAGCGCGCCGAGACTGCGCTCTAACAGACGAACAATTAATCGCAATTTTCCTTGTTTGATACCTTGTTCGATACCTTGTTCGATGCCTTGTTCGATACCTTGTTCGATACCTTCTGCAAGGGCTATTTTGGTAGCTAGACTAATGGAGCCACGCTGGTCTTGAATGAACATTTCTCGCTTATCTAAATCATCTAGTTCCTGAGCATTTAGATTGGCTGTACTGGCAATATTAAAAGCCTGTTTCAGTTCCTGTACATTTCCCAATTCTTCCGGAACAGACTGTAAAGCTTGAGCTGTTTTCATGAAATATATCCACTTATCTGTCAAGGTTTCTAATTCATCTAGTCCCTTGTTGAATTTTGGCAACTCCACAAACACCATCTCAAATTCATCCGCTAGATAATCTACTAAAAATGTCTTTTCTTTGAAGATAAAGTGCGAAATCACTGTCTCCATGTTCTCAAACATTTTAAAATCTGTAATTGTCAGAGCAATCACAGGGTTTAAATTGCTGTAGCCACTTCCTGTGCTTAGCTGCATTGAATAAGTTTTAGTTGCATTATACAAAACCCGCTGCTGAAAGTATTCTACATTCAAAACCTGCATTTCAATAATCACAGTTTTGTCACCAGTAATCTTGGCTTTAACATCCAAGTAAGTATCTTTGATCCCTTTAATGTTTGGAGCTAAATAGGGGTCGATAATTTCTAAATCTTCGATAACTGGCTGTGCTTCGTAGAGAAGGGCATTCAAGAAACTAATCAAAATGTCCTTACTCTCAGCAGAGCCGAAGATTTTTTTAAATGCAAAATCGGTTTTGGGGTTGATAAAATTCATGGCATTTTCAATTTATTAGAGCTTGAGAGGTTGAGGTTAGAGCTATTTAAATAATTCCCGCACGTACCGCACTTGCTCGGTACTCCGTGTTAGCGGTGAGTAGTTCACTTATCTAACTATCATACAACTCTTGTAGGTTGGGGCCGATCGCCCGTTGGCGAAGCTTGCAGAAGAGGATCGACCCCAACCTACTGGTTTTGGCAGCCCGTTCCTTCATTTTTCCCAAAAAGCTAACTCAGGAACGTTTCGCGAAGGGTAAAGTCATGGTAAACAAAGCACCTCAACTCTGCTAAAAAAAACAGCTATGAAGTTTGTCTGCGTTATATCCCCCCAACGGTTGCTTTCTGCTGGTATCGCATTGCTCGCTGCGATCCTCTTCGAGGGCTTCGCTAACGAGTGTGGTGCGTGGCTCGCTCCAAATGCGGCGCGGGCAAAATCTCCTGGGGAAAATTATTCGTCTCTGTCGCCAAAAATCCTCGCTAGTAACGATGTTAATTGCAATGGCGGACGATCGCCCGAAACTCGCTGTCCAGTCGGCGGTTTGTTCGTCAAAACTCAAAATACGGCCTCAGAACAAGTCTTTCCTCTCAAGCAGACTGAAGTTAAAGCCAAAATAACTGGCAATATCTCCCGCGTCGAAGTTGTTCAGAAGTTTGAAAATCCTTTTCCTGAATCTATAGAAGCTGTTTATGTATTTCCTTTGCCCGATGAAGCGGCGGTGGATGATATGGAAATTAAAATAGGCTCACGAACTATCAAAGCTGATATCAAACTCCGCGAGGAAGCTTTGGAAATTTACCAAAAAGCCAGACAGCAAGGCCGGACTGCGGGTTTGTTGGAACAAGAACGCGACAATATTTTTACTCAGTCTCTCGCGAACATCAAACCGGGAGAAAAAATTGAAGTTACTATTCGCTACACCGAAAGTCTCAAATTTGCCGGCGGCGATTACGAATTTGTGTTTCCAATGGTGGTAGGGCCTCGCTATATTTCGGGAAATTCGACCGATGCCGATCGCATTAACCCGCCTGTTTTGCCTCCAGGAACGCGATCGGGCCACAATATCGCTGTTTCAGTAGAAATAGATGCCGGAGTTGCGATCGGCGATGTCCGCTCTACTTCCCATCAAATTATAACTGACCCCAGCGGCAATATTGTGCAAGTCCAATTAGCCAATTCAGACACAATTCCCAATAAAGATTTAATTCTGCGCTATCGAGTCGCTGGCGAAAATACTCGCGCAACTATTTTGACTCAATCCGACAAGCGGGGCGGTCATTTTGCTACTTATTTAATTCCGGCATTAAACTACAAAACTAATGAAATTGTACCTAAAGATGTCGTGTTTCTGATGGATACTTCCGGTTCTCAGCAGGGCGAACCGCTGGCAAAATCTCAGGAGTTGATGCGCCGCTTCATTCAAGGGCTGAATCCCAACGATACTTTTACTATTATTGATTTTGCCAACACTACGCAAGCACTTTCAACTACTCCTTTAGCGAATACGGCTGCCAACCGAGAAAGCGCAATTAATTATATCGACAAGTTGCAGGCTAACGGCGGCACTGAACTGCTTAACGGCATTCAAGCAGTGATGAATTTTCCGGCGGCGGCAACGGGAAGGCTGCGGAGTATTGTACTAATTACTGACGGTTACATTGGTAATGAAAATGAAGTGCTAGCGCGGGTTCAGGAAAGTCTGAAACCGGGAAATCGACTTTATAGTTTTGGTGTCGGCGGTTCGGTGAATCGGTTTTTGATTAACCGTTTGGCGGAAGTGGGAAGAGGCACGTCTCAAGTAATTCGTCAAGATGAACCGTCAGCAGAAGCGGCAGAAAAGTTTTTTCGGGAAATTAATCGTCCGGTATTGACTAATATTCAAATTAGTTGGGAAGGATTGGGGGAAAAACCGGAGATTTATCCGATCGCACCGCCAGATTTGTTTGCGAGTCAGCCGCTGGTTTTGTTTGGCAAAAAGACCGATCGAGCTAACGGTCAACTTCGCATCCGTGGCACTCTTGCAGGTGGCAAAGCTTACGAGCAAGTTTTACCTGTTAATTTTGCTCAATCCGGTGGGCGGCAGCGGGAGTCTACTTCAGTCGCAGCAACCGCTACGGATTTTGGCAATCCGGCGGTAGCTCAACTTTGGGGGCGATCGCGCATTAAAGATTTAATGAATCAAATGTTTGGTGGTGAGACTAAATCTCTGGTGGAAGCTGTGACTAATACTGCTCTGACTTATCGCTTGCTGTCGGAATACACGGCTTTTGTGGCTGTGAGCGAAGAAGTGCGAGTCGAACCTGATGGATCTCGTCGTAGGGTGCAAGTGCCTGTGGAATTGCCGCAGGGTGTCAACTATGAAGGTATTTTCCAGTCGGAGGGGGCAGAGCCAACTAGAGGCGGCACTCGCAGCGTTACCTCGAATCGCAACTCGGCACCGGTGAGTCCAGCTCCTGCTATGCCGCGGCCGCGAAGTTACGGTGAGTTGCAACGCCCGAAGCCTTTGGTTTCTCGCCTCCAAGTAGTTAGCGCCGAAGGGTTGGATGCCGGGGCGATCGCCACTTTGACTCAATACCTGCAATCTGTTAATCTCCCGACGGGGGTTAGCGGTGAAACGGTGTGGGAGTTATCGGTACAAGACGGCCGCGTTGCCCGATTGGCGATCCTCTTCGAGGGCTTCGCTAACGACACTAAAACCTCGACGCTGCAAGCAACAGATGCCGTAGAAACTCTCAAGAGGGCCTTAAGTTCCTGGCAACCTCCTGCAGGATTCAAGGGCACGCTGCGCCTGAAGTTGCGAATTAAGGTCGATCGTTAAAGAATGACTATCTATGTCACGAAACATTAACTTTTAATTCAAAAATACCGAAAGCGGGATCGCTACCGCGTGGAAGATATAAAATCTTTATTAAGAGATTGCCTTTAAACAGAAAGTGATGTTAATGAAATTTATACCGTTTGAGGCAAACGCTAAAACAGTTTGCTTTCTGAAACAGTTTCCTTTCTGAAACAACCTTAACAGTAAAGATTTCTGGATCGAAACCCCCCAATCATAGAAGGTATGATGCCCTATGGAAGTTAGTGAACTGCTCAACAATTACGAAAAAGGAGAAAGAGACTTTACTGGAGCCGACCTCAGCGGGAAAAACCTCAGCGGAGCAATCTTAATCGGAGTCAACCTTTCGCGAGCTAATCTTTCCGGGGCGAACCTCAGCAGGGCGTTTCTCACCAAAGCAACACTCAAAGGTGCACTGCTGCACAGAGCAAATCTAACTTTTGCCAAAATGGGTGAAACCCAACTCTCAGGTGCAGATTTGACAAAAGCCAATCTCAGCGGTGCTTTTTTGGTAAAAGCAAAATTGCCCAGGGTAAAGTTAAGCGGCGCAACTTTAACGGGCGCAAACCTGCGGGGTGCTGTGTTGTGGAATGCCAATTTGTGCAGCGCCGACTTGCAATTAGTTAACTTGCTGGGCGCGAATCTGACTGGAGCTAATTTTAAGTGGGCAAACCTTTACGGTGCAAAGCTCAATAGTGCAAAACTTTTTGGAGCTCAATTAACCGGAGTCAGTCTGCGACGAGCGCAGTTGACAGGGGTGAATCTCTGCGGTGCAGATTTGAGCGGCGTCAACGTGAGTGAAGCTAAACTGATGGGAGCTAATTTGGAAGGCTCGAATTTGGCGGGGGCGAATTTCAGCGCGGCTCAGTTGCGTGGGGTGAAGTTGGCGGGTGCAAACTTAACCGGGGCTAAGTTGAGGGGGAGTTGTTTGAGAGGGGCAAATCTGAATTGGGCAAAGTTGTGTCAAGCAGATTTGATGGCAGCAGATTTGAGCGAGGCGACGTTAATAGGAGCTAATTTAGATAATGCTTTGTTGGCGGGAGCTATTTTGCCGGAATCTACTAGGCGCTATTTTTCTTTAGCTGGGGCTGGCAGAGTCAATTCTTGGGAAGTTACGGAAATTAACGGTTGATTGTTGACTGATGACTGTTGACTGTTGACCGAAAGCATCCAGGATACAAGCCCTCGGATTCATCCGTCCAGAAATAAAAAACCTGTATCCGATGAAACTTGCCCCCGAATTTATCCGTGGGGTCGCTTGCTTCAATTCTAAAATCTAAAATCTAAAATCTAAAATCTAAAATCGATTGACTGTTGACTGTTGAGTGTTCACTGTTGACTATGACAATTAATTTTGGGGTGGTGCTGGTAACTGCAGCATCGGAGGCGGAGGCGGAAAATATTGCTAAAACTCTAGTTGAACACAAGCTGGCTGCTTGTGTGAGTTTGTCGCCAATTCGCTCTATTTATACTTGGCAAGGCGAGATTCATGCCGAGTCAGAGTGGCAGTTGCTGATTAAAACTGATTTGGCTAAATTTGAGGCTTTAAAAACAAAAGTTCAGGAACTCCATTCCTATGAAGTTCCCGAAATTATTGCTATTCCTATTATCGCTGGCAGTGATGCTTATCTCAATTGGCTGGGAAAATCTTTAAGTTTGTAGTCAAGACTTTAGCCCTTAAGTGTCAAATGAAGAGGGACCCAAGTCCCTACTACAAATGGTCAGAAACCTAGGAATTATGACTGGTAGGGCCGATGACGCCGATTTTGTGGCGAAAACTTAGTTCGCCGCCGTACCAGCCTGTAATGCCCAGCAAGGTTGCCACGACGATCGATATTGCTAAACCTGTATATAAGATCGGCTCAGCCGGATTTCCTTGTCGCAACAGCAGGTTAATCAGGGAAAGTACCATAACCGCCACATTGCCGCCCATGTGCAACCAACCGGCACTGCGCTCGCGCACTCTTTTAACTTTGAAAAACTCTAAAAAGCCGGTGATTGCGGCCAAAATCCCCGCAGCAAAACCGACACCGATCAGCCAAACCGAAGCTCTCGCCCAAAACGGATCGCTTGTCAGCCAGTAACCGATGTCTGTGCCGGCGGCTCCTACTAAAAAGGCGATCGGAAACAGTACGATCGCGGGGTGGAGCGGATGGCCTGCAATTGCAACTGAACTCGTTATGCCCGCGTCGCGATACTCTGTATCGTGACTTTCGAGAATCGGCGGAATATTGGGATAGGGCGTACTATTTCTGGGATTTGTTTCCATGATTCCTACAGATAACTTTTGTACAACTAAGCCGTTTTTATTGGATTGAACTTAATCCCAAACCCGTTCGCCATTTTCGTCAACGCGGGCCTGCCGAACTACGTCAGAAATTTCGTCGGCGTCTTTGACGTGGTGCAAAGCTTTCTTTTCCCCATCCGGTTCTTCGACAATCACATAAGTTGGAACTGTAACTGTATCTCCCGTGATGTCGGGTACGTGGTCTACCGCCAGTTGCTGCGCTTTTTCTTCAATGGTTTGCGGTTCGTCGGAAATGCGATCGCCCGGATTGGTACTGCGGTTAATATCTTTTTTCTCGTTCGGTTTGTCGATACTCATAAAACCTCTCTGGTGTTTCTAATTTTTTGCTGGTTCTGGCTCTAATTCCTACTATTGAACGAAAAATATGCCTACGCGAACATCTCCCGAGGGGTGGAAGTTTCAGTTATGCCGATCGCAGGCAGCCTCTTCCTGTAGGTAGAGGTTTTTCGATTGGTTCCGAAAAAACCTAAGCTAAAATCTAAGCATGATATTTTCCTTCCCTTTGAGTTGCCCATGAAAAGTTACGATTGGATTGTTGTCGGCGGTGGCATTACGGGTGCGGCACTGAGTTACGAACTGGCAAAAAAAGGTTTTGCTGTGCTGCTTTTGGAACGAGATGCTACCATGCAAAATGCTACTCGTTTTAGTTATGGCGGCTTGGCTTATTGGTCGGCAACGACTGATTTAACTCGCCAATTGTGTCGGGAAGGTATCGAACGCCACCGCAATTTATCGGCGGAATTAGATGGTGATACTGAGTTTCGCGAGTTGGATTTGTTGCTGACAATTGATGCGGGTAATGATGCCGAAAAAGTGGCGGCTAATTACGCGCATTTTGCGATCGTTCCGCAGCTTTTGAGTGTTGCAGAAGCTGGCGAGTTGGAACCTTTGTTGAATAAAAGTGCGATCGCCGGAGCTCTGACTGTGCGTCACGGTCACATTTCGCCAACCGCAACAAATAAAGCTTATTGTCAAGGGTTTCTGCGGTTGGGAGGCACTATAGAATTTGCTGAAGTAATTGGGTTTATAGAAGAGGGAAATCGGATTTCGGGAGTCAAGACGGTATACGAAAGTTATGCGTGTGAAAATACGGTTATTTGTGCTGGAGGTTGGAGTAGGAGTTTGCTGAAAGCCGCTGGTGTTTCTGTGGGAGTTTATTTTACTCGCACAGAGATTTTGGAAACTGCACCTGTGGATTTGAAACTCAGGACTTTAGTGATGCCGGCGGTATTAAAACGTTTTGAATTGGAAGCTGAATCGAGTAGAATTGAGGTGGCTTTTCTGTGGGATGAACCGGGTAAAGAGTTGCTGTCGCCGATTTTAGATTCGGGTGCAATTCAATTTAATGATGGGAGTTTGCGGATCGGGCAATTGTCTCGCACTTTGAGCGATTTGAATGCTACAGTCGATCGCGAAACCAGCGAAACGGCAATTCGTGCAGGAATCGGCAAGATTTTGGCTGATTTGGCAGGTTTACCTGCAACTTGGCACGAGTGTAGTGTGGCATTCAGCGCTGATAATTTGCCTGTAGTGGGGCCGATTGCCGATCGCCCTGGATTGCACGTTTTTTCGGGTCTCAGCAATCCTTTGACTATTGTACCTGCTTTGGCTGAACGATTTGCGAAGGTGGCGGGGGGAGAAGAAGATAGGGCGATCGAGCTTTTATCTCCCAGTCGATTTATCGAAGAAGGAAGTTCGGCAACGGATTCTGTAACGGATGTAACGGATGTCAGGAAGAAGGAAGAAGGAAGAAGGAAGAAGGAAGAAGGATAGATGACTAATGACTAATGACTAATGACTACTGACTACTAACTACTGACTAACAAAGGCAGCGCGACAATAAATGTAGTACCTTTGCCGATCGCACTTTCCACACTTATTGTACCGCCGTGCAGGTCAACTATGTGTTTGACAATGCAGAGTCCCAAACCCGATCCTTTAATCTTGCCTACATTAGCACCCCGTTCAAACTGCTGAAATAATTTCCCTTGATATTCCGGTGTCATCCCAATCCCCTCATCTCGAACGCACAAAATTATTTGCTGGCTTTCGCAGCTTAATTCTAAACTGACATTGCCACCGTTTGGAGAATATTTAATGGCGTTTGAAAGCAAATTAGTCAGAAGGTGGTGCAGTAGTTTGGCATCGAGATTGGCGTGCAGCGGATTTGTGTGACTGCGGAAATGTACTAGGTGTTTGTCGGTGACGATAGGTTGCAGTTCTTCTAAAATAGAATTGCATAAATCCGTCGCATTAATCGGATTTAAATTTAAGGAAATTTTGCCTGATTCTGCTTTGCTAAGCATTAAAATATCTTCCAGCAACCCACTCATATTACTGACTGCTTTTTTAATGCGGTCAACATTTTTATTCTTCGTTCCGGGGTTTTTCTGCAAGTCGCTATCTTCTAGCATTTCAGCCGATAACTGTATCGTAGTTAAAGGAGTATTTAAGTCGTGGTAAGCCATCGAAATAAAGCGCGATCTATTTTCGCTTTTTTCTGCTGCTAATGCCATTATTTTTTTCAGGATAACTGCTTCTTGATGTTTGCTCAGCGCTATCTTGATAGTGGCGTGCATTTCTCTTTCTTTAAAAGGTTTGAGCAGGTAGCCGTAAGAACCAGTATTTTCTGCTCGCTCCAAAGTTTCGTCGTCAGCATAGGCAGTTGTATAGATAATGGGTATATCTAATTCTTGATTAATTATTGCTGCTGTTTCTATGCCGTCAATGTCGCCTTTGATAACTATGTCCATTAAAATTAAATCGGGTCTTAGTTCGCGGGCGCGCTGGATGGCATCCGCTCCTGAAGAAACGATATCGGCGATTTGATATCCCAATTTTTCTAATTTAGGGGATAAATTTTTAGCAATTAACAGTTCGTCTTCGACAATCAAAATCTTAATTGTTTTTTCGACCAAGCTCATATTATTACAATCTTTGAAAGTAGTTTAACTCGTTAAATTTTAAGTGAAAGGATGTACCAAATTCTCTGGATATTTCGATAGTTCCTTCCAACTGCTCGGTTAAAGTGCAGACCACTTGAAACCCCATTGAGTGAGTTTTCCGAAAATCTAAGTTTTGAGGAAAGCCAATGCCGTTGTCCTTAACTAAGAGGTTGATTTCTTGATCGCCCGTTTGATAGCATTCTACACTAACTGTACCAGTTGTGCCATCAGGAAAAGCGTGTTTCAGGGTATTTGAAACCAATTCATTGGCAATTAAACCGCAGGGAGTAGCAGTTTCAAGATTTAGGGAAATTGGATCAGCTAATACCTGCAACTGAATTTGGTTGTTGCTAATATTGTAAGAGTGAAACAAGTTACTTACCAAATCTTCGAGATATTCGCCAAAATTAATTTGCGCTAGGTTAGTCGAGCGGTACAGTTTTTCGTGAATCAGAGCCATAGAATAAAGGCGATTCTGACTTTCTTCAAACATTTTGCTTACTTGCGGGTCGGCAACTGTGTTCGATTGCAATTCTAACAGACTGGCAACTACGCAGAGGTTGTTTTTGACGCGGTGGTGAATTTCTTTGAGCAAAATTTCTTTTTCTCTGAGGGAGTTTTTCAAATTTGCTTCTGCTTGTTTGCGGTCGCTGAGTTCAGCTTGCAGTTGCTGGTAAAGTAGAGATTGCTGAATGGCGATCGCCAATTGATTCACCAACTGCTGAAATAAATTGATTTCCGATTCTCGCCAATCACGAGATCCATCACATTGGTGGGCTATCAGCAATCCCCAAAGTTGGCTGTGCTGAATAATCGGCACTACTAACTTTGCCCTAACTTGAATGTGTTTCATAAACTCCATCACACAAGGTGTAATGGTGGGAGAATCTAGTTCGGAAATTGCAGAAATTCGCCCTTGCAGATAAAGCTGATAACTTTCAGCCGGGAAAGCCTCTTCGCCAAAACATCTATCCACCAGTTGGCTGCATCCTTCTGCCACGGCTTCAGCAATGACTCGGCCGCCGTTTTCGGGTAAAAGTTGATAAACCAAAACTCGATCGGCTAATAATACTTGCTGAAGTTCCGCAACCGTGGTGTTGAGAATTTCCTCTAATTGCAAAGACTGGCGGACACGACGGGCGATCGCCTCCACAAGCCGTTCTTGCTCGAACTGCTGCCCCCTAGCGAGTTCGGCGTATTTAGAATTGCTGATATCAGCGGCATAACCAATAATTTCGATCGGAATACCCATGCTGTCAACCAATAGTTTTAATTCCGTCCTTAGCCAGCGATAAATTCCGTCTTGGTGTAGAAAACGATACTCGCAAATGCAATTTTTTTCCTCGGACAAATACGAATAATTTACTAGAAATTGTGGCATATCTTCAGGGTGAATCCTGCTAGACCAAAATTTAGAATCTGCTAACAATTCTTGGGGATCGTAGCCAACGATTGTCTGAACGTTGTCGCTGATGTAAGTAGTACAAAATTCCCCCGTCGGTGCGGCTGTAAAAATTACCGCTGGATTAGAACCCAGCAAAAATTGCAGGCGTTCTTTTAACTGCTGAAATTCCATTTCTGCCCGCTTACGATAACTGATATCTTCGATCGCCCGCATGGTGTAGAGAGGAATGCCCTCGCGGTCGCGGATCAGCGTCACCGTCAAGTTTGCCCACATCAGCTCGCCATTCTTCTTAATCAAGCGTTTTTCCATTTGGAAGCGAGGAATATTGCCGCAGACCAACTGCTTGACTTGCTCCACATCTGCTTGTAAATCTTCTGGATGCGTGAGTTCAGTAAAAGTCATGCTAGCCAACTCCGAATCGCTGTAGCCCAACATCTGGCGGTGAGCTTCATTCACTTTGATCGTGCGGTAGTCCCGCACGCTTGCCAAACCAAGCGCGATCGGAGCATCGTCAAATAAATTGCGAAACTTTTCCTCACTCTTTTGCAGTGCAGCTTCTGCGTGTTTGCGAGCGGTAATGTCTCGGGCGACCCACATCACCCGATCGATCTCCAGCGGCGAAATACTGGCATCAAACCAAAATAATTTGCAGCCAATTTCCATGCTGTATTCAACTCTGTGGGTTTCCCCAGATGCCAATGTTTGGCGAATGTGGGCCAGGGCAAAATTAGCTTCCGCTTCAGGGAAGATTTCGGCGAGGGTTTTGCCCAGCACTTCAGGAGCCGGTTTGTAGAGCAGTTCGGGAGCCGTGGGGGCGATTTTGAGGTAGCGGCCGCTTGCGTCGAAAACCAGCACGATATCCGTCATGGCGTTAAAAAGCGCTAGCAGTTCGGCTTCGGATTTTTGGAGTTTTTCTTCGGTCAATTTGCGATCGGTAATGTCGGTGTCAGTGCCAGTCAGGCGGAAGGCCTTGCCAGAAGCCGATCGGATCGCGCTGCCGCGGGCAAGTATCCAGCAAATGCTGCCGTCTTTACGCAGCATCCGGTGTTCTATTTGATAAATTTCTGTCAAACCCTCTAGATAAGCATTTACTGCTTCGGCGACTGCAACTCGATCGTCGGGATGAACGTGAGACGCCCAATTTTCCATGCGGTTAGGAATCTCTGCGTCTTGATACCCCAACAAAGCTTTCAAAGACGGAGCAATGTAGATTTCGTCGGTTTCCAAATTCCAGTCCCAAACCCCCACTTTGCCGGCCGATACGGCCATTTCGTACCATTGTGTCCGCTGCTGCACTCGCAGTTCTAACTCTGCATTGAGCTGCTGCAAAGCGATTTCTGCTTGTTTGCGATCCGTGACATCCCGGCCTGCAGCTTGATACTCGACGATTTGTCCGCTCTCGTCGAATATCGCCCGATCGATCCACTGCTGCCAGCGAATTTCCCCGCTCGGCAAAATTACTTGGTGCTCGCAGGTAAAAATAGGGTTGTCGGGAGACACAGAAGTATATTGCTGTTGAAAAATTTCTCGGTCTGCTTCTGGCAGCAGAGACATGAAGCATTTACCGAGTAAGTCTTCTGGTTGCACGCCGAAATAACGGCAGTAAGCTTGATTGACAAAAGTTATTTTACCGTTGGGGAGGTAGCGGCAAATCAATTCCGTTTGGTCTTCCACAATCGCCAGGTAGCGCGCCTCGCTCTGCCGCATGGCATTTTCGGCATTTTGGCGATCGCTGGCTTTTTCTAGTTCACAATTACCCTCTAACAGTTCGCATTGTTCCTGGAGTTTTGCCACTTCTTGATGCAGTGCCTCGATCCAGCTATACATTGCTGGGCGAATACTTTTTTCACTGACTATACCTACTGGCTGACCCCGTTCATCTACAATTGGCAAGCAGTCGATCGAGTATTGACAAAATAGCTTGAATGCGGTAGTAATATCTGTAAATTCTGATTCTTGTAAGACAATTAAATTCTGCGTCATTGCGTCGGCAACTTTCATGCCTTGCCATCCGTATTCGGAGGTGGCTAAGTTCAGCACATCTTCTGGGCTTAGCAGTCCGACTAGCTGATTTTCATCGACAACTAAGACGCAATTAATCGATGCTTTTACAGTTTCGTTTGAGTCGGGAAGTGCAGGTGAATTAGGCAGTGGGCAAGGTTTGCTCGTCCGACGCATCAGGGCGATCGCCTCTGCGAGCGAAGTTGAGGGATCAACCGTCACAGGGTGGCGATCGACAGCTTCGTCGGGCGATCGTAAATTTGCCGACAAATTAGCAAGTTTCATTAGTCTTGGTCAAAAAGTATTGCTAATTAACTTTAGCAACACTTTTAGTCATCAGCCATCTGGCTGATGACTGATGAGCTGCCTGATTTTCGGCCAAGGAGGATATAAGTTTTCATTACACCTTTGCCTTTAACTTCAATCATTTCTCGCTCCTGAAACAAATATTTATTTTCCAAAAACTTATAAGTAGTTTCGCTCACTTGAATCCGCCAAGGTAAACCCTGAGATTCCATGCGGGAAGCAATATTTACCGTGTCGCCCCATAAATCATAAATAAACTTCTTTATACCAATTACTCCGGCAACAACCGGGCCGCTGTGAATGCCGATGCGAATGCTAAAATATTTATTATTGTTAGCATTAAATCTGGCTATTTCGGCTTGCATATCTAGGGCAATTTGGGCGATCGCCTCTGCGTGGTCTGCCCTGGGTTCAGGCAGTCCTCCAACCGCCATGTATGCGTCGCCGATGGTCTTGATTTTCTCTAACCCATGCCGTTCGCACAAAAGGTCAAATCCTGAAAAAATCTTATTTAGGAGATCCACAAGCTCGATCGGATTCATGACTGCAGACAAAGCAGTAAACCCCACAATGTCAGCGAACAAAACAGTCACTTCTGGAAAGTATTCGGCAATAGTAGTTTCGTTTTGCTTGAGGCGTTCTGCTATTGCCTTGGGCAAGATATTTAACAGCAGCTTTTCTGATTTTTCTTGTTCTTCCCGCAGGGCATCTTCTGCTTGCTTGCGTTCGGTAATGTCGTGATAACTCCAGACTCTGCCTATAATTTTATCTCCCAGCCGCTGCGGTTCCGAATAGCGTTCAAAAAATCTGCCGTCTTGAAATTCTAACAAATCGTAACTTTCGGCTTCGGGCTGCTCGTCAAGCGATTCTATTCTCTCTTGAAATGCTTGAGGATCTTTGAGCTGGTTCAGGACAAAGGCGATCGTTGCGGCGTTATCTCGCAGTGCCATCACTTCATTAGGTATGCCCCACATTTCCACAAATTCTCGATTGAAAGTGACTATTTTTCCGCTCCTGTCAGTAGCTAAAATACCATCAGCAGTAGAATCAAAAGTTGCTTGCAGCAGGGACACAGATTTTGCCAGGGCGTCTTCTGTCATTTTTCGAGCAGTAATGTCTCGCAAAATAGCGCGAATCGCTACTAGCGAACCATCCGCAAACTTACAGCTTAGGCTGCCTTCCAACAAAATTTGTTCGTGATATTTAGTGATAAATATTACTTCAATCGATTCTGGATACAAGGTATTTTCATTTACCGTTTTTTGGGTAAAAGCTTGATACAATATATCCAGACACTCTGAGGAACTGTTCGGATGAATGATATCAAAAATAGTCATTTGAGCAATTTCTGCTTCGGTGTAGCCCAGAGTTTCCCGCCAAGCCCGATTTACATACAAAAAATGACCGTCCGCTCCTATACTTTGAATTAAGTCAGTAGCATTTTCAAATAAGTCTCGCAGTTGTTCTTCGCTTTCCCGCAAAGCTATTTCCGCTTGCTTGCGCTTGATAAATTGACCGATTTGGCTGCCGATTGTCGCCATTGTCTGGAGCAATTCTTCATCAAAACACTGCACTTCGCGGCTGAAAAAAGTCATCACCCCCAACACATATCTTGCAGAATTTTCCTGCTCGTAGTCGCCCAAAATTGGGAAACCAAAAGCTCCGTGCAGTCCTTCTTCGGCAGCAAGTTCTCGGCGCAGACAACTGTCGCTTTTTGTGACATCGGCAATCCACTGAGAGGAACCGCTGGCCCAAACGAAACCGGGTAATCCTTCGCCAAACGCACAAGTCATTTGTTCGGTAAATTCGGCAAATTTGGGGAGAGAAACTGAGCGTTTTGTCCAACTGGCGACGCAGCGAAGCAAATTGGGATCGGAAACCGCAGTTATTCTCTTAGTTTCTGACAACAGTTTTTCCCCAGCTTCTGGCATCCAAAGTTCGGCGGTATCCCATCCCAAGCTGTCGCAAATTACGGGGAGAATTGCTGTTAGAGCTTTTTTGATTGTTTCGGATGCCGACAGGATGCGAGTGGTGACGTACTGAGCTATTTTTCGCTTGCGGGCTCGCTGTCTGTCTGTAACGTCGCGGCCGATGTACACGAAATCTTGGACGGCGGCCGAAGATGCAGAAATCCCTTGAATTTCACTCGGAATCGCCGTACAGGAAAAGGAAACTGTTAGCTTTTCTCCGGTTTTTGCCGTGCAAATTACCTCGGTATTAGTTGGAGATAGTGGAGACTGCTCTCGGCTGACTGTTTGCAAAGATGCGCCAACAGCAGCAAGAGTGTCTATTTGCTGGCCTACTAATTCTGATTCGCTGTAACCGAACAAATCTTGAGCCGCTTGATTGACTTTTTTAATCTTTCCCGAGGCTGTTGTTACCAACAAAACTTCGGCCATTGAAGTAATAATTTTTTCAACATAATTATTAGTAGCCGCTAAGGTACTCAATAAAATCTCCATTTCATTGGTAGCTTGCACTAGAGTTTGCTCTAAAGCCATCCTGTCGCTTACGTCTTGAAAAAATATAATTAATCTCTGATAATTCTCGTCATTGGTGAACTCCACGATATACATATCAAAATAAAGCCGCGAACCGTTTCCTAATAGCCGCGTAATCGCTTTTAATTCAAAATTTGGCAACCGTTTTTCAAAAATATCGATTAAAATTTCTTCAGTTCCCACTAATTCTGGAAAGGGAATGCGGACATCGTTGCCGACGAATACTTCGTCGGGACAGTCGGCAAATCGCTGCACTTGCAGAGAGATTTCTTGGATTAAAAAGTTTTTATCCAGTGCTAGGTACTCCAAGTGGTGGGGAACTAACAGTTTTTTTAACAAGGTTTTCATGTGAGATTTTTAGTATTGAAGGCGCCCTCTGGCTCAAATTATCTAAAATCAATCTATTTATCTCTGTTTCTCAAATGGAATTCTGACTATAAAGGTAGTGCCTAGCCCTATCTCGCTGGAAAATTCGATTTGACCTCCGTGCAAATCTACACACTGCTTGACTATGGATAAACCCAGTCCTGTACCGGGTATTTTTCCGACATTTTTGGCTCGATAATAAGATTCAAACAGTTGTTCTTGGTCTTCTAGAGGAATGCCAATGCCTGCGTCTTTAATTTTAAATGTAGCTTCTTCATTATTCTGACAATTTAATTCAAAATAAATATGGCTGTCGAGGGGCGAATATTTGACAGCATTTGACAGCAAATTTGTCAAGATGTGCCGCAGCAATTTTGGATCTAATGCGGGCAACTGTTGCGTTTCCTGCGACTTGTTATCATTTTTTTGCGCGGGCGTAACTAATTCTTGATAAATAAAGTTAATTGTATGATTTTTTCCATAACTAATTTTAATTGATTCTACTAACTCACTGCAAAAGTTTTTTAAGTCAACTGGTGCAGGATAGAATTCGAGTTTTCCTGCTTCGGCGCTGCTGAGCAACCGCACGTCATCTAATAGCTGAGCCATCTGTTGAGATGCTGATTTAACGTGTTGCAGGTATTGTTGTTTTTCCGCGTGGGTGATTTCGTCGCCGTAGTCTTGGAGAATTTTAGTAGCAAATAATACTGTACTTAAAGGATTGCCGAATTCGTGAGCGATCATCGAGAAAAAACGAGATTTTACCTGTCTGAGTTCTTGCTCTTTTGCCAAAGAACGGCGAATTTCTATTTCTTTTTGTTTGCGTTCTGTGATATCCCTGCCTATATAAATGAAATCGTAAAGTCCCTCTAATTCTGTCTGAATTGCCGAACAAGAAAATTCTACCCAAATTTCTTCTCCTGCTTTAGTAGTGCAGACTATTTCTAGTTCTCTACGCAGCTCTTTATGAGACAAAATATAGCGGTGGCGAGCTTGGTAAATTAATGTTTCTTCGACTAATATTAAAGACAGGGGGTTGCCGATCAATTCAGCTTCACTATACCCAAATAACCATTGGGCTGATTGATTGATTGTTTTGATAGTTCCTAATGTTGTTGTTACCAATAAAGCATCGCCCATCGAACGAATAACTTTATCTATATAATCTTTAGAAGCCGCTAAGGCGCTAACCAAAAGATTAGCTTCATTCGCGCTCTGAATCAACGATTGCTTCATCACCATCTTTTCGGTGGTATCTTCAATCAAAATTAGCAATTTACTCGGCACATCTTCTTGTTCTTCTTCATATTTGATAGCCAACATATCAAAGTATAAAGGGCGGTTCGGGTCGGCAAACCGAGCGATACCTTTGACTTCAAAACCTGGCAGCCGTCCCATAATGATAGACATGAGGATATTTTCAATGCCAATCAGTTCGGGAAAACTCAGGCGAGCATCTACACCTGGTATAGCCTCGCCCGGAGTATCGGCATAATGCTGCAGTTCGGCGGAGGTTTCCTGAATGATGAAATGGTGATTTACTAGAAAATACTGTGTTTGTCGCGGGCCTAATAGCTTTCTTAACAGGAGGTTCATACTTGTTCTACCATTGTGTAAGCTAGTTTGTAGAAAATTTCGTCAACGTCTTTGCCTGTTTTAGCAGATGTTGTGTAAACTCCTATTACTTTGTCTTGACTTATCGAATGGGACATTTCCACTAGCAGCGCCAATTTTTCCTCGTCAATCAAGTCTACTTTGTTCAAAGCGACGATAATTGACCCTTTAGGATTGACTGAAGAAAAAAGCTGAATGTGTTCGGAGATTCGCTCAACTGTTTCGGAGCGGCTGACATCGGCAACGATTAAAACGCCGCTAGCTCCCTGCAAGTAAGTCGGTGCTATTCCTTTGAATTTTGTATGCCCTTCTAAGTCCCAAATCAGCAACTGTGCAGTCAAGTTTTCCCGCTGTTTTAGACCTTCTAATTCTAGGTTTTTGCGAGAAATCTTCACTCCCACAGTGGAGAGGTACTGGTCGCTGAATTGCCGATCGACAAAACGACGGATCAGGCTGGTTTTACCCACGCCAAAATCGCCGATCATACACATTTTTTTAGATATAGTAACTGACATAATTATTTACTGTTTATGGTCTTAGTTAGTGGTTCAAATACCACGCATCTGCTTAAAAGTCGTGGTTGATTGGGTTCCACGTCGGCAGGAGGATGGGGGATGCCAACCGTTTGGAGGCGCTTTGGGTCAGCACCCTGCAGCACTAAAGCATCTCGCACTGCTGCGGCACGCCTGAGCGACAACTGTTGATTTGTAGCAATTTCCCCAGTTCTATCGCTGTGCCCAATTATCTTAATCTGTTTTTGAGGATATTGATCCATAAAATTTTTGACACTGGCGATCATTTCTCCGTATGTTGAGTCTAATGTTGCCGTTCCTTGCTGGAAGTAGATGCGGGTTGTAATTTTCAGCGGATCTAATTTAACCGTACTGATGACCGACTGAACACCGGGAATTTGCTTCAGGGACTGAGCTATTTTCTGTGCATCTGCACCGTCTCTAACTGTACCCTCTACAGTCACTTTGCGATCGCCATACCGACTAGAAATAGAAACGCCCTCCCTCTGGTTCAAAACAGCGGTAATCCGCTGCACCTCAGCCGCCGTCAAAACTGGATCTGGGGGGACATCTACAGCTATAATTCTATTATCTAATTGCAATTTCGGTGCAGTTGATGCGGCTATTTTTGCAGCTTGTTCCCGCAATCCTTGATTTGGCAACTTTCCGGTTAGCTTTAAAGTTTGGCCATCTACTGCAACATCTAAGCGGTAAACTGCTAATTCGGGAGTCGAGGCTAAAGCTGCGATGGCATTTGCTTCGAGGCGACGCTCAACGCTGCTGCGATACTGATAAATTCCCCAAGGTACTAAGATTAAGCTCAAGGCGACTAAACTGATAGCCGCTAGGGCGATCGGGGGTTTTGTTGATTTTTCCCTTTGCAGCGGGTCGAATAAACTTTTTATGTACGGGTGCAGGGAATCAGGTATAGTACCGGGATCGCCGTTAAACTCGTGAATTACTTGAGCATAATTAAGGATGAGATTACTAACGGTTTGTCGTAGTTTTTGGATGAACAAGTGGGGAGGTTCTCCTTTAATCACGACGGCCATGTAGCAATAACCCGCTACTTCTAGCAGAATTTTTGAGTCGCCGTATTCAATTTGATTGAGTTCGGAAGATTCTCCCGGCTGCACGATGCACTCGTTAACAAAGCTGCGAATAGCTGTGAGCATTCCTGCGACCATTTCTGATTCTAACTGGTAGCTTTCTGAGTTTTGAAATTCGGAAATTATCAAGCCTGATGCTTTGTGAATTAAGAATGCTGCTTGGATGGTAAAGGGTACTGATTCTTTGAGGATTAATTCGGCTTCGGAGACTCCTTGTACTTTGGAGCGAATTTTGCGCTGAACTCCTTCGACGCTGAGAGCCTTTGACACTTTTTCATTGATTGTCTTGATAGCTTCTGCCATGTATCTGGAAATAGTATTGCCAATTACGGGATAGAGGGCATCAACCATTGCGTCGCGTTCGAGTTCAATTTGGGCTGTAATCGCTTTGCCCATTTCCGGGGCGAGGGCTTGAGCGATCGACTCTTGGTCGAGGCGAATTTGCTCTTTAATTGCCAGACCAATTTCTGGGGCGATCGCCTTAGCAATATCCGCTGGCGAATTCACTATTTGTTGAGCAAGTGCGTCGGGAAGCAGCTCAGCTATTGCCGCACTCATTGCCGACTTGTTTTCGACAGTTTTTGCCCTAATCACTTCGTCAATAATGGGCCCGATCGCGTTGACAACTTCTTCTCTGGAATCGGCAATTTTGCGGCTGAGAATTTCTGCGATCCAAGGCAGCATCAACTCAATCAACTCTTGGGGCTCGTAGATTTGGTGCTCCAATTTTCCTAATTTATCGTCGATTGTTGCCATCAGGTGGCGCACCCCCGGCAAATCGTTTTCTGCCAGCAGACTTTTCACTTGCTCTATATCTGATATTTGCGAGCCAAACATCAGATTTTGCAGCCTTTCCATTGCGCTGTCGGCTTCATTTAAATCCTGTTTAATTTGCCCTAATATTTCTGTCGGCTGTTCTCGTAAGTTGGGAATTTCTAGATCCGAAGCCACCGCAGCATCTAAATATCCAGTTTCTGGTGGCTCTGAGACTGTGGAAACTATGGGATTATCGGGAATTTCCGAGGGTTTTGACTCGGTTTCGGGAGCGGAAACATCCTGTAAATGCCGATCGAGCCCGTGGGATTTTTGAGCCTGTACTTCCTGTAGAGAATCTTTTATTGTCAAGTTAGACAATTCTTCGACAGGCTTTGATTCCTCCTCCAAATCCGGCTGGGCGATCGCTGAAACATCTATAGTTTTAGCTGATGAATAGTCTTTTTCCAGTTCTGAAGTGTTGAGTTTTTGAGTAGCGAACAGCAAACTTTTGAACTTATCTTTAACATCCCAGGAATCGCCAGACTCTGGTTTGCGATCGCCAGTTTCGGGTACACTCGCTGCAGCTTCCTCTGGCGCTTGCTCAGAAATACCTAACAAATCCATCAACCCGCCGAGATCCCCAGCTTGATTTTTTTCGTCGCTGCTGTCACCTTCGGGATCTGCATTTTGCTGGTTGGAACCAGCAATAATTTTGAGATCGAGTAACAGATTCAGCAAGGGTTCTAGCTGGGTTGCTGCATCGGCAGCAGACTCGTCAGGTTGAGAAACAAAACCCTCTAACTCATTTTCGTCAGCCGGATTTTCTTTCGGTAAAGCCATGCGTTATTATCCGTTATGGTGGCGCTCCGGCAACAGAAATTCGGTATTTAACTTATTATCCGCAACGCCTTTAAGTTCGGGTACAAATTCTGTTCCTTTGAGCCTCATGCCGAGTTCAAACAGAATTTCTGCCATGTCGTCTCTAGAAACTTTAACATCTCTGAGCATAGAAAAGCGACGATCGAGCTCTTCAAAAACTTGTGTTTTCAAAGTGCGGCTTTCTTCAGATAGTCGATCTCTGGTTTTGGATAGTTCGTCGCGAAGGGAACTGGTTTGATTGTCTATCGCCTCGTCGAGGGCTTCCACGCTGCTGGAGAATTTGCGGTTAATGCGATCGACTTGCTGTCGGATATCGGCGCTTTCTTCTTGGCTGTTTGAGGTG
Source organism: Microcoleus sp. AT3-D2 (assembly GCF_036705715.1). Classification (NCBI taxonomy): domain Bacteria; kingdom Bacillati; phylum Cyanobacteriota; class Cyanophyceae; order Oscillatoriales; family Microcoleaceae; genus Microcoleus; species Microcoleus sp. AT3-D2. The sequence goes on from NZ_JAUBVE010000001.1 coordinate 250,469, forward strand.
AGCGATTTAACTTTCTTCTCTAACGAATCAACTGCCACCTTTATTTCTGAAGACAGAACTGTTTTCACTTGTTCGATGCGAGTTTGCATATCTTGCTGCATCATCGACAAGTCGGAATCTATTTTATCGAAGCGATTATCGTATTCTCTAAGCTGCGCTCCAAAAATAATATCGCGAATCTGGTCGATATTTCCCAGCCGTTCGCGCATTTCTTCTTTAGTTATTTCGGCCATGCTTGTACCTAGAATCTCCCGAGATTGTGAGTTTAAGAACTATGCTAGTGATTTACTACCGTTGTTGGTGGCACTAGCTTTTTTGAGTGGGGGGGCTTTTATTTTTTGAACTCTCACCCCTGCGTCGGGGATGGGATTTTTTAGAGTTTTGACTCTAAATATCCTGAGATTCAAATTTTTGAGCCTGGTCTTGCCACCAAAAATGGCGATTTGCTATCCTTGGCTTGCAGCAAGCTCATAGAAGCGTAGATTTTGCTGCTATACAGCACAGCGGGGTAGGTTTTAATGTCTTGTACTGACATATTCAATCATATCGCATCTTGGCAGTGCCTCATACCACAGCGCTTGAGCCGTGGCAAAAAGCAGGCGGGCGCGATCGCACACGTCCAATTATATATAATATATAAATAAAAAGCTGCACAGATCGCTCGCCGATCGGGTCCGAGGGATGTTGCGTTTGAGCGGAAAGCACTTATACAGCCGAATTCGGCCCCTCTCTCCCCCTCGAATCCTCTTCTCTTGCGATCGCCCTATAGAACCCATTTCATATCTTTTCTTGACCAATCAGGCTCGCAAGTAAGCCGTCTGGTATAACTCAATAACCTATTGCGGAATTAAAAAGATGAGTTTACTTGAAAGTGAAAAGATTATAGGAGGAGTGCGATTGCCAGTTATTTGCAGTGATAACTGGCAATCTCATAACAAAGCGACGACCTTAAGCGGAGAGCAGAAAATCAGGCCCGTAAGTCTTGCCACTGCCATCCGGTAAAGGAGTTTGCAAGAGTTTAGTAACTATACCTTTCAGGTAAAACATTTTACCGATGCCAGTGTTAAACTCATTGACATCTCCTTTAACCCAAGCGCTTTGAAGATGATGGAGAACTGATTTGAAAATTGTGTTAAAATCTTTCAAATGACCCAGCACTTCTGGAGAGGGATTCGGCCAGCCACCGCTCGGAACTTCTCCCATTGGATATGTATCTGGAAAATCGATCGCTTGGCCTGTATAGTCCCACTTACCATCTACTTGAATCAATGTGCGCTCATAATAAACTTCAGCAAATTTATAATAATGAGCGAGTTCTCCTCCGAAGTCCACAGCTTCTGGCGAATTCCCAGTACCTTCGCCTTGTTCTTTAATTTCTAGAATCGCTTTTTCGACATCAGCAATGGTTTTAATCTCGTATAATTGATTAGGGCCAATATCACCAGACATCTGATTTTTGCCGCTCATGGGTGGGTTTATTTGCTGAAAAGCATTAAGAATTGCATCGTAAAAAGCGCCAATGCTCGGATAAGCTTTTCCTAAATATAATCCGGTTGGTGCTAACTCTGGAGCTTCGATTTCCATGCAAACTTTGCTCAAGTAGTCTTTGCTTAAGCCTGCCAAATATACCTTTAATTGGGGGCGAACACCTCCGGGTAAAGAACCTGGATATGTTGGCAAAACCGTACTAATTTCTGGTGTTCCACCAATTGTCGTGAGCATATTGCAGACCAATCCCATGTGCAGCATTTCTTCAATCAGGATGGTGCGAATCACGGTGGAAGCAGTTGAGCTGGGGTCTTTAATTGACCACCAAGCGCATAGGTAAACAGGAATTGTTGCTAGCTCTAATTCAATGGCTGCGTTTAAGCTATTTTTAAGCCAGTCTAGATTTCGTTTATGATTGGGGACTTGGATTAGTTCAACAATTTTCATGCTCATGGGATTCTTATTTTTAGTTAGATACTCCTGAACCGCCAATTCGTTTTCGGTTCTACAATTTTGTTAGTTACTAAGTAAGTCGGCGCTATAAAACACAACTATGTCAACGATTGTAAAGTATCCAAATTCCACTCTAGCAGCACTCATTAGCCCTGTTTACATACTGTTACATAGTTCTGTTTAATCCTGCCTACCTACTTATCTCCACAAAACAATGCGCCCAAATTCATGCTTGGCTGGTGCGACCATCATTATACAATATTTGTTAATGGTAAAATATAAATAATTGTATAGAACTGAGATATTGCAGCATTCTCAAGAAGCAACCAGAACCCTTGATTTTCCGTTAATAAAATCGCCAAAAACCTAGCTTTTATCGGCTTAATGATATTGGTGCAATATCTCAAATGGGTTCTATAAAAATTCATAGGGCCCGATCGACAGCGACCAGACCCAATAATATGAGAACTTTGTTTTTTCTAACAAACGAGATGTGTTTCCGGTTGAGAACTTTTACTTACTAGGGTTTACAACTTGTGCAGCTTTACTTTTAATCCGCAACGACAACTAAGTCTGACTCGACTGCGGTTTGGCTTGACTGCTCGATCGGCAGTTCGCCACTATTTCAAGTTGTGTTCGGTTAATTTCTGCTGCGCCTGGGAATCTAGACCGGAGACACCATGTCTATATCCTCGAATTTTCTTTCTAAATATAGCGACCTCCTTTCTCTTTCTGTCCCGGTGTCTATTATTAAGTTAGCATGAGCTTTCCCAGCAGTAAAGCACTATTTGCAAAACTTGATAGGTCTTTACATTACTAAGTATAATGATATAAATATCCACATAGATGTAAGTTCTATTGCTGCTACATCTTTACATACTTAACTGTTTTTGTCATGTCTATTTCTCCTAAGTTTCTCAGTGGCAGCCAAATCCGCCAAACATTCCTCGACTTTTATGCCCAGCGGGGACATAAAATCTTGCCGAGTGCTTCTTTGGTGCCCGAAGATCCGACGGTGTTGCTGACGATCGCCGGAATGCTACAATTCAAGCCGATATTTCTCGGACAGCGCGCCGCCGAATCACCGCGCGCCACGACTTCTCAAAAGTGCATCCGCACCAACGACATCGAAAACGTCGGCCGCACCGCCCGCCACCACACGTTTTTTGAAATGTTGGGTAATTTCAGTTTCGGGGATTATTTCAAGAAACAGGCGATCGCCTGGGCGTGGGAACTTTCCACGGAAGTTTTCGGTTTACCAGCATCCAATTTGGTTGTTAGCGTTTTCCGAGAAGATGACGAAGCTTTTGCGATTTGGCGCGATGAAATTGGCATTCCGGGCGATCGGATTCAGCGCATGGGAGAAGATGACAATTTCTGGCAATCCGGCCCGACTGGCCCCTGCGGCCCGTGTTCGGAGATTTACTATGATTTCCACCCAGAGAGAGGCGACAAGATTGACCTCGAAGATGATAGCAGGTTTATTGAATTCTACAACCTGGTTTTCATGCAGTACAATAAAGATGCAGAGGGCAATTTAACACCGCTGCAAAATCAAAATATTGATACTGGCTTGGGACTGGAACGGATGGCGCAAATCCTCCAGAAAGTCCCCAATAATTACGAAACAGATTTGATTTTTCCGATCATTCAATCGGCGGCGGAAATTGCCGGGATTGATTACCACAATAGCGATGAAAAAGTCAAGGTTTCGCTGAAAGTAATTGGCGATCACATTCGGGCTGTGGTGCACATGATTGCGGACGAAATTCGCGCGTCGAATGTTGGTCGGGGTTACATTTTGCGCCGATTGATTCGCCGGGTGGTGCGCCACGGGCGGCTGATTGGAATTCAGGGCGAATTTACGGTGCGGGTGGCTGAAAGTGCGATCGCCCTTTCGGAAGCTGCTTATCCGAACGTGCGGCTGCGGGAAGCTCAAATTAAGGCGGAATTGGCAAGGGAAGAGGCGCAGTTTCTCAAGACTTTGGAACGCGGAGAGAAGCTGCTGGAGGAAATTGTCGATCGCACAAAACAGCAAACCAACCAACAAATCAGCGGTCAAGATGCTTTCACTCTTTACGATACCTACGGTTTCCCCTTAGAACTGACTCAAGAAATTGCTGAGGAACAGGGAATAACTGTGGATTTGGACGGCTTTGAAGCGGCGATGAAGGAACAGCAAACTCGCGCTAAAGATGCTCGCCAAACAATCGATTTGACGGTGCAGGGTTCTTTGGATAAGTTGGCTGAAACTATCCAGGGAACTGAGTTTGTCGGTTATGCTGAATTGTCGAGTTTAGCTGAGGTGGAAGTTATCTTGGTTGACGGCAAATCTGTGGAGGAAGCAGCCGCAGGCACTGAGGTACAAGTTGTTTTGAACCAAACGCCGTTTTATGCTGAATCCGGCGGACAAATTGGGGATAAAGGTTATTTGAAAAGCGGAGATAATGGTGATGGTTTGTTAGTAAGAGTTGATGATGTGAAGAAGGAATCGGATTTCTTCGTGCATTTCGGCTTGGTGGAACGGGGAACCCTGAGAGTTGGCGATAGGATTACTGCGAAAATTGACAATAGCGGTCGCCGCCGAATTCAGGCTAACCACACAGCAACTCACTTATTACAATCAGCTTTGCGAAAAATTGTGGACGATTCGATTTCGCAAGCTGGTTCGCTGGTATCGTCTGAGAGATTGCGGTTTGATTTCAATTCTCCGCGCGCTGTCACAGCAGAAGAGTTGCAGAAAATTGAGGATTTAGTTAATAGTTGGATTGCTGAGGCCCACGCTGCGGTCGTTGCAGAAATGCCGATCGCCCAAGCGAGAGAAAAAGGCGCGACAGCGATGTTTGGCGAGAAGTACGGCGATGTGGTGCGGGTTATCGATTTTCCCGGCGTTTCGATGGAATTGTGCGGCGGCACTCACGTCAGCAATACCGCAGAAATCGGGCTGTTTAAGATTGTTTCCGAAGCGGGGGTAGCGGCGGGAACTCGCAGGATTGAAGCGGTTTCCGGTCAAGCTGTTTTGGACTATTTGAATGTGCGCGATAAGGTGGTGCGTGATTTGGGTGATCGATTTAAGGCGAAGCCTGAAGAATTGCCGAACCGGATTACTAATTTGCAGAATGAGTTGAAGGATACTCAGAAACATTTGGCTGCTGTGAAGTCGGAATTGGCGATCGCGAAATCCGACCAGTTGCTGAGTGCGGCTGAGGCGATCGGCGAATTCAAAATCATTGTAGCTCAATTGGGAGATGTGGATACAGAAGCGCTGAAAACTGCGGCGGAAAGATTGCAGCAAAAGTTAGGAAATGCTGCGGTTGTTTTGGCATCAATTCCTGAACCGGATAAGGTAAGTTTGGTGGCAGCTTTTAGTCCAGAAGTCAATAAGAAAGGATTGCAAGCTGGCAAGTTTATCGGGGGAATTGCTCAAATTTGCGGCGGAAAAGGCGGCGGGCGACCAAATTTGGCGCAGGCTGGGGGACGCGATGCAAGTAAGTTGCAGGAAGCGTTGGAAAGTGCTCGGAGTTTGTTAGTTGAAGGGCTGGGTTAATCGGCCTTTTGTATTGGGACACGGCATTGCCGTGTCCTGCTTCGCTACTGAAAATCAAATTCCCCTTTTTTAAGGGGAATTTTGAGGGTTCTCGACTCGGCTGTGAACTAGAGATACAAAAGTTTTTCAGCGTAAGTTGACACTAATGACCACAGTCTACTTGCTTGTAGATCGTGATATTAGCTAAACCCGCGCCCGAAAAAGATTGAGCTTAATATTGAGGTACAGACGGGTCTACTTCTTCACTCCAAGCAGTAATTCCGCCCTTAACATTAATCCCCTCAATTCCAGCTTCCTTCAAAATCCCCAAAGCCTTCGCAGAACGCCCGCCCATTTTGCAGTGTGCAATCAAGCGGTGGCCGTTCAACAATTCCTTGACCTTAGCGACACCTGCGCCGTGTTCGATATCCGGCAAAGGAACTAAAACCGACCCAGGAATTTGACAAATTTGATACTCATTGGGATTGCGAACATCCAACAATACAAAATCCTTCGCACCGCTGTCGATTAACTCCTTAAGTTCCGTGACAGTCATCTCAGGAATTTGCGTTTGCTGACTTGCTTCCTGCGCTTTAGCTTGAGGAATGCCGCAGAATTGTTCGTAATCGATTAACTTTTCAATTACCGGACGCACTGGATTAGGCCGCAGTTTCAATTGCCGGAACGTCATATCTAAGGCATTGTAAAGCAACAGTCTGCCGCTCAAAGTTGTCCCTTGACCCAAGATAATCTTGATAGCTTCCGTTGCTTGGATAGAACCTACAACTCCGCACAAAACGCCTAAAACGCCGCCTTCTGCACAAGAAGGAACCATGCCGGGAGGCGGGGGTTCCGGGTACAAATCGCGGTAATTCGGGCCGCCTTCGTAGTTGAAAACTGTTGCTTGGCCTTCAAATCGGAAGATGGAACCGTAGACGTTGGGCTTGTTTAAAAGCACGCAAACGTCGTTCATCAAATAGCGAGTCGGGAAGTTGTCCGTACCGTCGATAATGATATCGTAAGGAGTGGCAATGTCGATCGCATTTTCGGAACTAACGCGAGTTTCGTACAAATCAACTTGACAAAAAGGATTAATTTCTAAAATCCGATTTTTAGCCGACTCAATCTTCGGTTTCCCAACCCAAGAAGTGCCATGAATTACTTGCCGCTGCAAATTGGAATGGTCTACAACATCAAAGTCTACAATCCCAATGCGGCCAACACCGGCGGCTGCTAAATACAGCAGCAGCGGCGAACCGAGGCCTCCCGTACCGATACAGAGCACGCTGGCAGCTTTGAGACGCTTTTGCCCATCCAACCCAACTTCTGGCAGGATGAGGTGGCGAGAGTAGCGTTCGTATTCTTGTTTGTTGAGCTGGATCTCGTCCAGATTAGGATTTAGCATGATATTGTGTGTAGCGCAGATTTTGAATTACATCCTATCTGAATCTTTCGCATTTTTACGTGTTTGTTATTTTTACTAATTATTTCTTAATCTCAGTCGGTTCCAGTGCGAGAATTTCCTCTGCTTGAAAGTTCCCCTCTCCGTCAAGATTCCAACTGCGGAGGTCTTCCGAACAGCCTTGTCGGACGGACACAATGATATAAGAGTATTCGGCCCACGCCAATGTCCGATCGCACTCTGAGGGCACTGCGGGACAATCCGTGTGAGAATGATATATACCGATAATATCCAGACTGCGATCGCGCCCATGTTTCATCGCCCGCAACATATCTTCGGGCTTAATAGCATATCTGCGTCGTTCTGTCAATCCTTTTTCTTCCGGCCAATTCTCCTGGGCCTGTGCACTCCAAGCATTTTCAGTCGGCCAAACTTCCACTAAAGTTTTAACATCGCCAGTAACTCGACCGAGCAACAAACCGCAGCATTCTTCAGGATAAGCGCTTTCGGCGTGGGTGCGGATGGATAAAATGTGAGAGTCGGAAAGTGCGATCGGCTGCATAAGATTTTAGTGTAGATTTTTTTGTAAAGTGCGATCGGGCTTTTTTTTAAACGAACCGCGAAGACGCAAAGGATACGTTCGGCGAAGCCGTTCCCGAAGGGTAGGAAGACAAGAGAAGGGAAGAGAAAGAACTCACAAAAGTAACAACATAATTAATTACCTCACTTACAAATCTAAACGTTAGATTTTTCCAATATTTCTCACTCCTTTTCTCTGCGCCCTCTGCGTCCTCTGCGGTTCACACAAAAAGTGAATGTAGGGTGCGGGCCGCGCACCTTACCCCTTAGTTAATGTAGCTATCTAGCCCTCAATTTCAATCAAGTCGGAGTTTGCTGCAATTCCGGCCGTTCGTCTGGAACGATCGCACCTTCGACAGGACACACCTGCAAACAAATACCGCAGTCAATACAGGTATCAAAATCAATCCAAAACCAATCAGTACCCTTGACATTTTTGCCGGGGCCGGGGTGAATACAAGCAACCGGACAAGCGCCGACGCAATCAGCAATTCCCTCGCAAATATTCGTAACAATAGTGTGTGCCATAGTGTTCTCTCAAAAGATTTTAGGTAGATAGGGAATTAGCAATTAGCAATTGGCAAAACTTCTATCAATCAGCAGGATACATAATATCATATCGGGTGATTTTTAACCAATTACCAACTACTAATTACCAATGACCAATTAGCCTAATTTACCGTTTCAATTGTTGGCAATCCTTCGGCATTTACCCAAGCAATTTGAGCAATTCGTCGATCGCGCGCGTATTCCCGTGCCGACTCTGCTGTCTCCCGACTCTCCAAATCTATTTCCACCCGAACTAGGTGAGTAGAGTCTCGGAGTTTGCGAGCGTAAGCAAACGCGGCGGCACTAGCTTCAGGAGTTTGAGCCACAACCAACCAGTCGCTAGCAGGCGTCTGGCTGGGCAATTGCCCCTCTGTCAGCAACACTTGGTGCAATTCTTCAATATTCAGACAAAACCCGATGCCGGGGGAATTTTGCCCTTGCGGATCAAACAGTCCCAACAGTTGGTCGTAACGTCCCCCTTGTCCTAGAACTCGCTGTCCAGTCTTACTGCTGCTGACAACTTCAAACACAATTCCAGTGTAATAGTCAAATGTTTGAATTAAACTCAAATCGAGGTGAATGTGGGATTTGAGATTGGGAATTTTTGATTGGCATTGGTGCAGCAATTCGATCGCAGATTTGAGATTATTTAACGCCGCTTGCTGCGGCAAATCTAAATCCAGCTTGGCAACAATTGGCAACACCTCTTCCGGGCGACCGCGCAAGTCAAATAATAGCAGAGCTCTTTCTCGCAATTCCGTTGACAGCGGCAAAGTTTCCAAGGCAATTCGATCGAGATTGGCGATCGCCCCCCGAACTTTTTGGCGCACATTTGGCGGAAACGGTTCTAGCAATGTTGCAGTCAGGCCCGCTTCTCCCAAAACCAAATGCCACTCATCAATTTCCAAGCTCTGCAAGCACTCAGACAGCAGCAGCAGCACTTCCGCATCCGCAACCGCCCCCCCCGCGCCGAGGAGCTCTACGCCAGCTTGATAGAACTCCTGTTGCCCGCCTGAGCCAGTATCTGGGCCTTTGCGGAACACGTTAGCGTTGTAGTAGAGGCGCTGAGGCTGCCAGCGAGTCCCGGCCATCCGCATTGCAGCCGCGCGGGCGATCGATGCTGTCAATTCCGGCCGCAAACCAAGTTCTCCATCCTCGGCGTCTTGCAATTGAATTAAGGTCGATCGGTCGATCGCGCCCCCAGCCATCAATGTCTCCAGCCTTTCTAGAGTAGAGGTAATAATCCGGTGATAGCCCCAGCGGTGAAAAACCTGCTGCAAGCGCCGTTCGATCGAAATTTTTTGAGCAACGTCAAGGGGCAATAAATCTCTTGCACCCGATGGGGGTTGGTGAACCATATCAATTTTAGATTTTAGACTTTAGATTTTAGATGGGGCTTAAAAGCTTAGCTTTATGGACGGTGTTAAAGTCTAACCAGGCCAGCTTAACATTCGACTTTAACAAATTAAGGTGTCATATTAATTTTAGATTTGAGATTTTAGATTGGGCTTAGAAGCTTAGCTTTAGGGGACGGTGTTAAAGTCGAAGAAGGCAAGCTTAACATTCGACTTTAACAAATTAAGGCGTCATATCGTTTTCGTTTGCATCGCAATTATCATTTTCCCCGTCAGTGCGATCGTCCCGTTCTTTCTGGAGAATCCGCGATCGCGGGACGATCGCACTGACGGTATAATTCCGACTGCGATCGCGGGTGCTCTCACCAAGTCTTGATTGTTTTGCTCGATCACACTCCACTGCTGAGCCTTTCACCCGTTTCTAAATATTCAAGACTCACAACTCACAACTTCTCACTTCTTCTTCCCGCCAAACAAACTTGCAAAAAATCCTGGTTTCTCGTCACCTTTTTTGGCTTTTGCGGAAGCTTGTTCCAGCTTTTTCTTGACCTCCAAAGCCGTCGGTTCTTCAGGATTTGATGCCAAAGCTTTGTTCATCTCAAGTTTAGCCATTGTGGCTTGATTTTGTTCAAGGTAACACATTGCTAACATAGCGTGAGCCTTGCTGTGTTTTGGAGCGCCCTTCAGGGCTTCCCTCAACTCCAAACTTGCTTTAGCGTAATTTTTGCTGTCCATAAATCCTTGAGCTCGGCGGCAATAGGCTTCGATCCGGGGGTCGTCTTTGGGCGGAGTTGCGGTTGGAGTTGGGGTTGGGGTTGGGGGTGGGGGTGGGGGTGGGGTTGCATCTTTTATGGGTGAAGCAGGTGTAACCGCACCACCGCCAAGGCGCTCTTTTCGCAGCAGGTAAACCATGTTAAGTTCGCTAATTTGATCGATCGCCTCTTGCGTTTCCTTAACTGATTCGTACTGCTTGAGAGCGAGTTTGCTAACTGCTGTTTTGTAAGCTTCTTCCCAATTTTGAGCGGTAGCTAACTGTTTGGCTGCTTCGCTTTCGATTTGCATTTTCGCCTGTTCTTTAACGACGCGCTTGCCGATGGCTGCTAATAGCAGGCTGTATTCTTTGCGATCGCTTTCCTTGGAAAATTTGTTGTAAGCCGGATTGACTACTTTTGACAAAAATTGGTTGGCCCAATCTTTATCTGCTTGGTTTTCAAAAGAGCAAGTATCCGAATGCAACCGGCGGGCGATTTTCATGTAGCGCTTGCGGATGTCGTTAAACTCGGCGTCTAAGGGAATTCCCAAAATTGCGTGCTGATCTGTAAAGTCGTACTTGAACAGCCCTTTTGTCATTTCAAAAGACATAACTTTTACTCTTCCTTTCCTGGCTTTTCACTATTCTTTAATGTAGCTTGAGTCAAGGGGTTGTGACCCCCGTACTACCCCCGATCTATTGCTGGGGGGCGCTACTTCCAAGAAGATAAGGGAGGAACGGCTAGCAGTGCGCCACTGAGTTCGGCGTGTATTTTGCCGTTTGTGGCCAAAATCCGACCCGAGTTCATCTCAAAGGCACTGCCGTCATAAGCTGTAATTTGACCTCCGGCTTCGGAGACGATGAGTACACCGGCTGCTACGTCCCAAGGGGCGAGTCCCCGTTCCCAGTATCCGTCCGATCGCCCCATCGCGAGGTGTGCGAGGTCTAGGGATGCGGAACCGCTGCGCCGCACGCCTTGGGTGAGGTGGGTGAGGTGACAGAATTCGGCATAGTTATTGTCTGCTGTTTCGCGCCGATCGTATGCAAAGCCAGTGACTAGCAAGCTGGTTCTCAATTCTGAGATTTGGGAAACTTCGATCGGCGAACGGTTGCAGGTTGCTCCCAATCCTTTGCCTGCCCGAAATAATTCGTTATGAAAAGGGTCGTAAATTACTCCAATTTGTGGTATGCCGTCGATTAAAAGTCCGATCGACACGGCCCAAAAAGGATATTGGTGAGCATAATTGGTTGTGCCGTCCAAAGGGTCGATCGCCCACAGGTATTTGCTGCTAGCATCCCCTAATTTGCCGGATTCTTCGGCGAGGATGGCGTGGTCGGGTACGTGGCGGCCCAGAATTTCTAAGATGACGACTTCTGAGGCTTTGTCGGCTTCTGTGACTAAATCGCCCGATCGCCCTTTTTCTTGAATTTTTTCTAGTTTTCCGCAGAAAGATTTCAGGACGGAACCGGCGGCTAGGGCTGCTTCGGTGGCTATTTCTAAGAAGTTTTGCAGTTGATTGTCAGTCATTTGTTAGTTGTCAGTTGTTAGTTGTCAGTTGTCAGTTGTCAGTTGTTAGTTGTTAGTTGTTAGTTGTTAGATCGTGTTTTGTGAATCTCCCACAATCAAACAGGTTCGTAGTAAGGACTGAAGTCATTATTTTCGTAGATTTTAGAGCTGAGGACTTCACTCCTCACTACAAACCTTATGAACGAATAAGCAATCACCAATGACTCCCACAAATAACCAATGCCCAATTCCCAATGCCCAATGCCCAATGCCCAATTCCCAATTCCCAATTCCCAATTCCCAACTGACTATTTCCGATTTTGCTGGCGAAATTCTGCGGGAGTTTGGCGCAAAGCTCGTTCTGGATTCCACAGGCCTTTACCCATAAGTCTCGCCCATTCTTGAGCGTTGATGAGTCGCTGCTGATATTTGGTGTTGGGCGATCGCACTGAGGCCAGGGCATAACCTTCTTTGATTAGCTGTTCGTTGAGCAAAATTTTATCTTGCCACAAATAGGCTAGTTTGCGATCGAACTGGTCTTTCTCTTCGATGTCTGATTCTAACAATACCTGTTTTCCCACAGTTAGCTGTTCTAGTCTTTGTTTGGCTGCTTCTCCCCAAGGCTGCTGTTTTAAATCCGGCGCATCAATACCAATCAGCCTGATTTGTTCTAATAAGGCTATTTTGTCGGCTGTACTGATAACTTCGATTGTTTGGCCGCTGATGGCCCTTTCTACTTTGGCGATCGTACCTTGCGGCATTTCTGGTTTTTGGCAGCTAGCTAGCAACAGACAAAGGGCGATCGCACATAATCGATAAAGCATGGATAATTGGTAGTTGATTATTTATCAAATTCCCTCACTCTTCATCCAACGGCAAACCGGCTTTAACTTTACCTTTGCCGAAGTAGCGACCGAATTGCAGTTCGTACACTTCGTCTTCGTCTTGCGTCTCTACCTCGATGTTGGAACGGGGATAGCTGACGCACAGCAGGGCATAACCCTCTTTTTGCAGTTCCACAGAAAGCCCCATTGCTTCTGGCTGGTGCAGTTCCCCCGACTTGACGCGCACCGCACAGGCGGTACAAGCGCCGTTGCGGCAGGAAAAGGGCAATTCTACTCCTTGGTTTTCGGCGCTTTGCAGGATGTAGCGGTCTTCGGGTACTCGCACAGTGTGGCGATCGCCTGTCTGTCTGTTATGAATTTTAATTGTGTAAGAGTGAGTCATGGAATTTTAGATTTTAGATTTTAGATTTTAGATTGGGGTTTTCGGGGCAAGATCCTTGAAATGAATGGGTTTGCGACACAGGGAGGAGAATCCGGCCTGCCCGTTTGACACCCTACCCACATTAAACAGCAAATTTATGTCGTTACCCCTTCCCAAATCAGATTTGTTCTGCTAAGATAGTTTAGCTGTGGCTAAATGAATTAATTTAGCCCTGGAGAGGTGGCCGAGCGGTTGAAGGCGCACGCCTGGAAAGTGTGTTTAGGGCAACTTAACGAGGGTTCGAATCCCTCCCTCTCCGTTAAATAAGCTGTTCAGGCAAAAAAAACAGCTTGCAACAAAAATCTCTGATATGAGATAAATACTTTGATTAGAGCGATCGCCCTTGAATTCTTTTATAAAAATCAAGGGCGATCACTTTTATATTTTTGAGTGTAAATTAGGGCGATGGCGCCGAGAATAAACGCCCAGATATAATGCCAATAGTAGAAAACCATAGTGACCTACACCAATTGCCAGCGATAGGGTGTATCAGCTAAACTCAGCCTCACCATTTCCTGCGAATCTCCCATACATTCGACAATCTTTTTGAGCAGTTCGCTGTCGCTGGGATTGAAAGTTGCCAGGGCCATTTGCTCTCTCATCGTTTGCAGCAAAGCGTCGCTTTCTGCTGGCTCAATTCCTGTTTGAATATCAGTCAATCGATTTTAGATTTTAGATTTTAGATTTTAGATTGAGGTAATTTATATCGAACTTAGCATCAGCGAGATTTGCCCCTCTGAACGAAGTACCCTCACCATTTCCAATCTCTCGAACAATAGCCGAGAAAGACACAAACGCAAACCAAAGATACAGTAGCGACACCAAACCGAAACACATACCCCAAAACAGTTTGTGAGTGCTAAGAAAAGTGCTCGCCGTTGCACTGAACAAAAAAGCCGCTGCGTAAGTCGCCACACTTCCAGCCGATGCGATCGCCACCTGTGCAAATTGGCTACGAATCCGGGAATTCACAAAAAACATTAACACCCCGCCGATCGACATTCCAGCAAGAGCAGCCTGGGAATTATTATTAGTTGCAGTGCCAGCATAGAAAAATCCCAACAAAGCTCCTGATAGAATAGCAGAAATTGTTCGTGCCAATCTACCCGCTTTGGAGGTTTTTGGCTGTTTGCTGGCGATCGCCGAAGCGAAACCAGCACCGCTCAAAACCCCGTACAGCAACAGAACAAAAGGCCAACTGCGAGAGCCCGGTACTTGTCCTTGAGTTCCCAAAATCAGTCGAGTCAGAACATCGCCCACAACCAAACAAATGGCGATCGCCCCAGCACTCAAAACAGCTATCTGTCGCCGAGAAAGCCCGATTTTCGCACCGAGAAAATTCGCACCCGCTAACTGAGCATTTCTAAAATTGCAGCCTCGAACATCCGCACCGCTGAAATCAGCACCGTTAAGAACTTGTCCTTGGAACGATCGATTTCGTAAAATTTGATTGCTAAAATTATTGAAATCAGAATTGTTCATATTAGTATAGGATACTTGAAAATCTATAAATATGTCAGTGTTCCCGTCCCCTATCTAAAATCTAAAATGGTATGACTTATCGGCCCACTATCAAACAAATTTGGCATATTCTCGGTCTCGGAATATTGCTCGCACCAATACTACTCTACAACATCCCCTACTTTTTGCGTCCCCAACAAACAAACGAAGCCCGATCGCTCTTTCAAGGAATAGCCTACCGCAGGGAATTTCGGACTAATCCGCGTCCCACCCTAATTCACATTGTTAGCATCGATCTAAAAGCGCCGGGAATAGGAATTTTTGTCACTCCCGGAAACCCAACACCCGATTTAACAGAAACCAATGCCCGCACCGCTACTGAATTCCTGAAAGAATTTAAATTGCAATTAGCCGTCAACGGCAATTTTTTTTATCCCTGCATCGAGAAAGCACCTTGGGATTACTATCCCCGCAGTGGCGATCGAGTAAATAATGTCGGACACGCCATTGCCAAAAGCCAAGCTTATTCTCAACCAAATCCAGGCTTTCCCGCCCTTTGTTTTGATGCGAAAAACCGCGCTCAAATAATCGAAAAAGGCACTTGTCCTGCGGGAACAGCCTATGCAGTTGCCGGAGATACTTTGCTGGTAAAAAATGGCAAACCCGTAGCACAAAGTCAGGAAGAACGCAAACAGGATAAGCCATATCCCCGTGCCGTCGCGGCGATCGACAAAACAGGCGACAAGTTGTGGTTAATTCTGGCAGACGGCAAGCAGAGGCTTTACAGTGAAGGGCTGAAATTGAGCGAAATAACTGATATTTTGATGCAGTTAGGAGCCGAGACAGTGCTAAATTTAGATGGTGGCGGGTCGGTAACTTTTGCAGTAGCATCGCCGTCAGGAGCCAAACTGTTGAATGCTCCGATTCAGAATAAAATTCCCATGCAGCAACGTCCAATTTCCAATCATTTGGGGTTTTATGCGCGCAAAAATTACGGTTTTAAATTGCGCTTTTACCTCCAAAAATAGGGGTTAAAAATGATTATATTGTTCACGACGCCCAAGCCGCTGCTTGTAAAAAATCTGCTGTAAAAACCTATTTAAAAAAATAAATTATGCCTCCGCATACTCAAATAAATAGGGTACTGATTGCCTTCATTACTAATACAAAACTTCGCTTAAATACCCACAAAATTTCTTATTCAGCAGTGATTTTTTTGATCTGCCCCAAATCCGGGAATAATTGCTAAAATTGTAAAGAAACGTAACAAAAATTTATAATTGGCTTATGAAAATTAGCGAAATCCAAGCAGCGCTGCAAAGTTCGGATTCTCAAGACAGGCTGCGGGGGGTAACGGCTCTGAGAAAGTGCGATTCTGCGGTGGCGCTGCCGATGTTGCTGAGCAAAGTGGACGATCGCGAGTTTATCGTGCGATCGTGTGTGGCGATGGGATTGCGGCAGATTCAAACTGCGGAAGCTTTTGCGGCGCTGTTAAAAATGATGCAGTTCGATCGCGATCCGAACGTGCGCGCCGAAGCCGCTAACTCTTTGTCAAGGTTCGGAACCGAGGCAATTTCTCATTTAGTCGAAGCTTTTCGCCGCGATGACAATTGGCTCGTTCGGCGCAGCATTATGGCTCCGCTGTACGAAATGCAGTGTCCTGATGCAGTATTTGAAATTTGTGCGATCGGTCTTGGCGGCGAAGATTTACCAGTTCAGGAAGTAGCAATTGACGGATTGGGCCTGCTGGCAAATACCCCGAAGCAAGAACAGGCATTGCAGCAATTATTACCTCTAGTAAGTTCGGATAACTGGGGAATTCGGCTGCGAGTTGCTCGCGCGCTGAGCAAATTTGACAATCCTCAAGCTCGCGCTGCTGTGAGCTATTTGGCAAAAGATCGAGATCATCGGGTTGCAGGTGCGACTTTGGAAGCTTCGCTTTAAAACAACGCCTTACAAGCTCAACTGTGCTATCTGCGGTATCTTGCCGAAAAAACCCCGGGTCAGGAAATGTTCAGGCGGTTCTACGGGGAGGAATGGATCGAAGAATACATTCACGGCTTTTTGTTCAATTGGGAACGCAAGCTGGCACAATTGGTAAGTAACAAGAATTAATTTTAATACAAGCTTCAGCCACTATACTAATAAGTGTAGGTTGGCATGAGGAAAATGCCAATGGTCAAAAAAAATCGCAATGTAGTTAGTTCCAATTCAGAAAGTAAAGTCAAAGTCGGACTTTCGCTGACTTCTTCTAGTGCCGATCGATTGAACGTGATCGCTCGAAAGCTCGGAATATCAAGGTCGGAACTCCTAGAACGCTTGGCACAAGGCGCTCTGGATATTTCTAAGGACAAGACGGAAGTTACTGTCACTTGGAAAAAAGGTGAAGAAACGGAGGTAGAAGCCGCTGACTTGGAAGGGGAAACAGCCGAAGAAAGCGAAATTAAAGACGCTAGAACGGCAGAAACTCAATTGGACTCGGTGAACGTACAGCCAAATCCGCTGCAAGAAAGTTACGAAGCTTTACAGAAGCAGTTGGCTGAACGCGAAAGTTCGATCGAAAGTTTACAGAAGCAATTCGCTACCGAAAAGCAAAATCTCGAAAGCCAATTGCAGGAAACTGTAGCGAAGTCAAGTTACGAAAGTTTACAGAAGCAGTTGGCTGAACGCGAAAGTTTGATCGAATCTTTGCAGCAGCAACTCGCTGAAAAAGACCACCGGGAACACGAGTTTCAGCAACAGCTAGCCGAAAAATCGAGTTCGATCAAATCTTTGCAGCAGCAGCTAGCCGAAAAATCCAGTGCTCTGGAAT